>JAHELQ010000136.1 GCA_024644125.1 Candidatus Aminicenantota bacterium
CCAGGTACCATATATGCCGGCAATTTCTTGCGGAGAAAATCCTTTACGCCTCCCAATGAAACAGGTCCATCCCCGACCAGATACGCATGCAATCCATCAATCCCGTCGCCATCGCCTCGATGAGCCACTGCGGCGTCTTGAATTCCGGGGTATTCGAGCATGACATGTTCGATTTCAGAAGGATCCACTCTATATCCCCGGATCTTCAATTGCCGGTCCAGCCGCCCCAAGAATCGGATCTGCCCATCTTCCATCGACACAACCCTGTCACCGGTACGGTAGAGCCTCAGCCCGGCATCCCAGGTCGCGGGCGTAAACGCTCGGCAGGTGGCTTCGGGATCATTCAAATACCCGCGAGTCACGCCTCTCCCGCCGACACACAATTCCCCCTGAATCCCCGCAGGCAGTAAACGCATGGAACGATTCACAACGTAACAGCAAACGTTGTCGATAGGGAAACCTAAGGTTACCGGCTCCGCTGTCAGTCGCGCCGAGCACGCGTCAACCGTTATCTCGGTAGGGCCATAATTATTGTAGAGGCTATAGCCCAACGAGAGCAGCCGCTCCTTCAACGATTCATCGATGCCTTCTCCTCCGGAAATCACGACCTTCAACCCTGGTAAACGCCTGTCCCCCGACAATAGTTCACGTAACAATGACGGGACGCCATTCAACAGATAAATATCATGCTTCTCCACAAACCTGACGAATCGCGCCGCATCCAGTAGGAGTATCCGCTCCGCCTGCACCAGAACGGCACCGGTCGATAACGCCCCGAACATATCTTCCATGCTGGGATCAAATGTATATTCCGACAGGCAAAACACCATCTTTCCCGGCCCCAGGCCGAAGGTGCGTCCATACCACCGCACCACATTCACGGCATTTTGATGCTCCACCAAAATCCCTTTCGGAACGCCGGTGGTTCCCGACGTGTAAAACACAAACGCTGGGGCATCGGCGGGAGGGGAAGCTCCATCTATTCTCTTGCTTTCGCTCGATATTCCGGGCGGCAGATCGACTGCTACAATGGCGCCGGGGAAACTCAAAACACGCGCTTTTTCAAGACTTTCCCCTTCCGCCGCCAAAAGCCCCACATTTGCGTCCGCCAACATATAGCGAAGACGTTGCAGAGGAGCTTCGGGGTCCAGGGGCATTACAGCCGCTCCCGCTTCCAAAGCGGCGAATAGGGCGACAACCATTTTATCCGACCGTTCCATCATCACCGCCGCGATCGTCCTCTCTTCCAGGCCGTTTTTCTTCAGCAGCGCGGTAAAAGATAGCGACATGTCTACAAAAAAACCATATGTCATGATTCTATCATGAAAACACACGGCCGCCGCGTCCGGCGTTTTTGCGGCTTGCTCCGCGACAATGCTTGCGATGGACGCTTCGTCAATCATACCCATCGAGAGTTTGTCAAAATCCCCGATCATTTGTCGCTTTTCAGCAGGCGACATCACCTCGACTTCCGATAGCCGCTTCCCCGGTTCATAAATAAATTGCGACAGCACATTGGTGAAATGCCCGGCCATCCGTTGGATCACCGGTCTACTGAGAACCGGAGGATTGAATTCGAATTCCAATTCGATCGTTTCGCGAATGTCGATTCCAATAGTCAAATCATAATGGGTGGTTTCCCGCATCTCAAAGGAAACCGGCTTTAGTGAATAGTCTTTCTCCAGAAGTTTGCGGTTGATTGGGTAATTCTCGATCACCAACAAATGGTCGAACAACCGAGCTGATTGCCCCCGGGAAATGTATTCGCCAATTCTCACCAAAGGCGTGTTCTCGAATTGTTCTCGCTCCCGTAATGAAGATGAGCATTCCCGAAGCATCTGTTCTAGATTGGCTGCACCTCCGGAGACGATCCTGCAGGGGATTGTGTTGATACAAAGCCCTACAATTTCTTCAACTCCCATCACCGGAACATTTCTGCCGGAAACGGTCGTCCCGAACACAACATCGTTATTGCCCGCGTAATAATGCAACACAATTCCCCAACAACAATACAGCAATGTCGCAATCGTCGTTTTTCCATTTTTTGCGATACCGGACAATTGTTCAGTCATGGCAGAATCTATCGTCGTCCGGTGCCTGTCCCCGGTTTTTTTCTCTCCGGCCAGGGATGCGCTCATCGAGATGGGCAACGAGGCGGCGCTCTCAAAATCCTTCAAGTAAGTTTCCCAGAAATTCTCCTCCGCCTGCCGGTCAAAAGTCCTGCAATACTTTACAAATTCCTTGAACGACTGTTTTTTGTGAAATACCGGAGGACTCCCTCCTCGAGAAAGATGTTCATACATCTCGAACAAACGGTCGAGTACAATTCCTGTGCTCCACCCATCCAGAATGATATGATGGAAGGTGAGAATCAATTGATATACACCTGACTCCAGACTGCAAAGAGCGACCCGTATTGTCTCCTCTTGCAAGTCGAAACGGTCGTTTCTCTCTTTGAGAAGCCTCTCTTCCAGTTCGCTTGAATGTGAGAATTCGAAAAAGTGCAAATTTGACTTCACGTTTTTCAACACCAATTGCAACGGCTGCCCGACCTTATCCCATCGAAACACACTTCGAAGAGCGTCGCATCCGGATACCACCTGCGACCATGCCTGCTGAAAGCGCTGCCGGTCCAACTCGCCGGCCAAACGCAAACATAATTGCCCGCAATATGCGATATTTTCAGGATCACGAAGGTAGTGAAACAATATCCCCTCCTGCAAGGGTGTCAGGGGATAGATATCCTGGACATCATGTGAAATATTTTTATCTAGGCCTACCGGCATGGCATCTCCTTCAAAACATCAACGCAGAACTCCGCCCTCGGGAAATAAATGGGAATTAATTCAGGAAACGTCGAGCGGGATTATATTCTTCTCTAGTTGTGGATATAATAAAATGCTTTTTCTCCCTCTTTTATATATGTTTAAAGTCCCTAATTTATAAAGTGCGATTCGCCTGCCTTTTCAGGGTCGCGTGAGAAAAGGCAGGCTACCGCTACTTCCATGTGCTTCATCTCATGGCATTGTTACATGTCACGATTTGTACCTTTCCATACAAACCAGCGATATTATAGCAATTTCCATGCCAGCCTCAAAATCACATAACAAGCTGGTATAGTGACGTTTCCGTCATTTACTTCAGCGATCGGTGAACAATCTGTGTAAAATAATTTTACACTTCAAAACCAAAAAATCGAACAAAACCAGCTCAGGACTGGAAGATGCAGACATAAGGCCCACATGTGTAAAATTTTTTTACACTTTACCTTTAAACTTCTATAGTCCTGCCAATCAAAGATTTTGAAAAGTTATAAGTGTAAATTTTTTTTACACCCTTTGAGAAAAACCAGTGCCAAACGGGTCATATTGAGAAGGATCTCTAGCTTCCGGCTCTCGAATCACGTTTTCAGCGAGGGCGTCTCGCTGAACTCATCTTCACCGCAACCCACCTGATTTTTCGCTCATTGAAACGGACAACTCAAACGCAGACTGTTGCCGAATCGCCAACTTCGCGCCCCCATCAATCGAAATCGAAGCAGTATTCATAGGTTTTGTGACAATTCCCCTAACGCTGCATACAAATATGCAAAATTTTTTAGGCCGTCACATAATCTACCTGTCCCCAGCCCCTCTTGACTTTACGATCGTGTTTCGCTACTATTTATGCAGATAATAAGAGATAATAAGTAAGATGTCTGGCGATTATTGCATCCTTCGGGGGAATAGTAAAACCGGTGACACGGCTTTGGGGGAACGATTTGTCGTGCCGGTCCGGACCGGGACATATATAAAAAGAGGAGAGATCAATGAAAACAAAAACAAACAAACGTTTAAGTTTGAAAAAAATCACCGTATCAAATCTAGCGTCCATTGACCAGGAACACATCAAAGCGGGAGCGATCACGCCCGAATGTCCTTCGGATGAACACTCCGATTGCATTTCTCTCTGCGGCAGCGTCGAGCCTTGCAGTGTCTACCCTGCGTGCAAATGAGCACCCGCAGATCGCGCAATTCCGGAAACTTAATATAATTTAAATCGCGGCGCCTTTGCCTCCGGACCGCAAAGGCCCGTTTAAAATGACGTTTAAAATGATAAAAGCTCAAACAGAAATTTTCCTTTGATTTGTTTCAGTTGACATTATTTTTTTTGACTACTAATATGATATTGGAGGAGAGTCAGATGAAAAAAATTTTTAACAAAAAACTGTTTTTGAACAAAAACACAATCACCACCCTTGACCATCAGACCATGGGGAATATCCGGGGCGGATATATCACATATACATGCCCCGAATTAGGCTGCACTACCGCGCCTCCGTACTGCACAACCGGATGTCCGTCCATCAACCCAAGATATTGCGATTAATCGTTCTATAGACTTTAATCGCCGAACTCGGCATCGCTGTACTGATGTGCAGCGATGCCTCTTTGCGTAATTCAGGGATTCAATTTTCTCGCCGGCGTTTTGAAAAAATGTTTAGAGATCGCGCTCGCTTTCTCAACCTCTTCAATATTTTCGTATATGCGATTGACTTTTTTTTTGCAGATCATTAAAATGACAATTAGGAGAAAAATCAAATGAAAAAGGACTTTTGCAAAAAACTCACTTTAAACAAAAGCACCATCACCAATCTTGAACATCAGGAGATGAAAAACATCCAGGGTGGATATGTCACAGCTTCGTGCCCGGATCGGTGCAACACTAACGAAGTTCTCTGCACCAAATATTCTTGTGTGTAATTACCCCTGGTTTTGCAACAAACCATTCTTAATTCAAGAATTTTAGCGTTAAACACTGTTCGCAATAATTGTTATAACGAACAATTTTTTAAAGGAGGGAAACGATGAAGAAAAACAATCTCAAAAAAATCAACTTGAAAAAAATCACGATCACAAACTTGCGGAACATGGAAATGGATAATCTAAAGGGCGGACTTACTCTCCGTTGCATTTCAGGTGAACATACTGGTTGCGATAGCTGGTGTGGTTCAGTTGACCCTTGCATGGTTTGACCATCTTTGAGCCGCTAATCTAAAGTAACCTTCGGTCACAGGCACATATCGAGGGGTTTAGAGATAGCGCTCGCTCCAGAGGTTGAAGAGGATGATGGTCCAGAGGCGGTGGGCGTGGTTTTGTTTGTTGGAGAGGTGTTCGTTCATCATTTTTTTGACGTAGGGGTAGTTGAACAGGCCAGATGCGGCGATGCGTTCTTTTGAGAGGTATTCGAACATCAAATCTTTAAGTTCGGTCTTGAGCCAATTTTTGATAGGAATGGAAAAACCCTCTTTGCGGCGGTAGATGATCTCGTCCGGCAAGATCCCTTCCATCGCCTTTTTGAAAAACCATTTGGTGGTGTTGCCACGGAGTTTGTAGTGGGGCGGCAGAGAGAAGGCGAATTCCACCATTTTTTTGTCCAGAAGCGGTACTCGCGCTTCCAGGGATGCGGCCATGCTCATACGGTCCACCTTAACCAGGATGTTGTCCACCATATAGGATTTGAAGTCCAGGTAGAGATCTTGATTGATGTCGTCGAACGTGAGGCTCTGCTCGAAGAAGCGGTCGAAGGGCATACGTTTGGGCAATGGATCGCCGAAGGATTTCTCGAAAAAGTCTTCGGAATAGAGCTTGCTCTTCTGGTATTTGGACAAAAAGAGCATCCAGCGGAAGTGGCGGTTGGTCCATGAGTTATCCAATCCTTCGCTGAAGCGCTTGATCCGGTTGACAAACCCCTTCTTTTTATCGGAAGGAGGAAACAAAGCGGTGAATTTCGCCATCATGGGATGAAACGGCCGGAACAGTGAGAAGTCGATCATACTCGATATTTTCTGGGCGATGTAATGTTCGTAACCGCCGAAAATTTCATCGCCGCCGTCACCGGACAGAGCGACCGTAACGTGCTCCCTGGCGGTTTTGGATACCAGGTAGGTGGGAAAATTGGAAAAATCTCCCAATGGTTCGCACATGATGTCGGAGATAAAATGCACCAATTCATCGATATTGGGGGACAGGTCCCGGGTATGGTGATGGGTGCCAAATTGTTTGGACACGATGTTTGAGTATTTTAATTCACTATAAGATTTTTCTTCGAAGCCGATGGAAAAGGTTTTGATTTGCTGGTTGGAGAGCCCCGCCATGGTGGCGACAATGGAGCTGGAATCCAGGCCGCCGGACAAAAACGCTCCCAGGGGCACATCGGAGATCATCCTCATATCCACCGATTCCCGTAGCAATTGAAGGAATTGCTCTTTCAATTCATCGAAGTTTGGTTCGACTCGGCTATCCAGCGGTTCCACCTCTTCGGATGGATCCCAATAGCGGCGGATGGTGAGTTTGCCTTTTTCGTAGATGAGGATGTGCCCGGCGGGGAGTTTGCGGATGTTTTTGAAAATTGAATGAGGCGCCGGAATGTATTCGAGACTGAAGAAATAGTCGAGGCCGTCGTGGTCCAATTCACGATCTACGCCTGGATATTGCAGGATGGTCTTGATTTCGGAGCCAAAAATTAGATTCTTGTTGCCGGGCTTCAAGCAATAATATAGCGGTTTGATGCCTACATGGTCGCGGGCCAGAATCAGACGGTCATTCTTGATGTCGTAGATACCGAAGGCGAACATCCCTCGCAACCGGCTGACAAAATCGATCCCGTAGGCTTCGTACATGTTGACGATCACTTCTGTATCTGCGGTGGTGCGAAAGACGAATCCCCCTTCCTCCAATTCCCGCCGCAATTCCTTGAAATTGTAGACCTCGCCATTGTATGTGATCCAGTTGTTCTCCGAATGGGAGCGCAATGGTTGATGTCCGGTCACCAGATCGATGATGCTGAGACGCCGGGCCCCGAGGCCGACCTTCCCATTGTAGTAATATCCATCGTCGTCCGGTCCCCGGTGGACGATTTGGTCGTTCATTCTTTTTAAATCAGTATCATCCGCTTCCCTGGTAAGTTGATAAAATCCGCAAATCCCGCACATTTATTTAACCGTCACCTATTGGAATCCAATGTGGATATTGGCCCCTAATACACGTTTATCTTCGTTATCCGGATCGGAAAAATAGGGGCAATACGATTGGTCGCTTTTTATTTTGACGTAATAGACATTTCTTTCTTTTGTGTCTAAACCATTCAAATTCTTGAATTTCACGGTTGTTTCCTGGTCGCCTGCCAGCCGGATCTTTTTCATCTGGTGCTCGATCTGGATGGTGACTGTGTTGGGCAACGGATTGTTTTTCACCATTACCTGGAATTCCTTGAATTGTTCAGGAATTGCGATGAACAATTCAAGCGTTTTGTCGCCATTGGTCCAGAACGAATTCTCTTCGATGGGCCAGAAATTGTCATTGATGAAATGCACCCATGCCTTGCGGTTCCCGTCCCTGACCAACCGGCCGAAGGCGCGGGGATTCTCGTTAGACTGCAATGTTTGGTATTGAGTCTTCTCCGCCGGGAAGAGGCGAATGGGAAACGACATCCCGGCGGTCCGGGCGAAAGTCGATTGGTACAAACTATCCAAATATGTTCCGGACAAAAATATAATGGCGATTACAACAGGGAAAAGAGCATACTTAAAAATACGGTCCCGATATCCCAGGAAAAAAAACAGCGGAAATATGCTGAGAAAATAACGGTTTCCCACAGAACCGCTTCCACCGAAATAATTTGTCGGATCCAGGATGATAAACACCAAACTGGCGACGATGATGGCGGCAAGCACGAACCAATCTTCGGGGATTTTTCTCTGAAAGAAAAATAGGATTAGAATGAACACCGCAGGGAAAAAATAGATAAATATTCCGGTAAAACGTCCAAAAAAATAATAAAACATATTGAGAATAACAATTTTGGGAGAAAGAAAAAAACGTTCCCAATAATTGTCTGCGGTCATTTTGAAGCCGGCTTCGAATCGATTGCCGGGTTTTTCAAATGGATAGACACCGTGAAATGTGCGGCGTTCCCCTCCCATGAAGTTAAATTCCCCTGTTTGAACATAATTGACCATCAACAGAGCCGAACAAAGCAATATGGAGATAACCGACAGGATAATAAACCGCTTCCAGTGTTTTCTGTAAAGAAGGATGAGATAGACAATACCGATGGGGGCTAAATTGGAGGGTTTCGAAAACACCGACAGGCTAAAAAAAGCGGCGGAAACATAAAACCAACGGGGATTTTTGAATGGGAAAAAAAAGAAATAAAGCCCGGCGAACATAACAAAAAAGTTGAATAAATCCGCCTGAATCCACCAGATATAGACAGGAATCGCTGTTGCCAACACAAAAACCAGAGCAAATGCAAAGCTATTTTTCTGGGGATGATATTGCATCAACATCCGGTAACCCATTAATAGAGATAAAAATAACATGAGTCCGTTAAAAAGCAACAATCCGTGGGTTCCGAACAATCTATAAAAGGGAGCCGCGCAGAGAGGGTAGGCGTAAGATTTTGAAAAATAGATTTTCCCGTCGGCGCCTTTTTTTAGAAACAAACCCAGTGGACCGACGCGAAATTCCTCTTTAATACGGATTATATCCTGGCGGGTATATTCGAGATCATAATCGTAGGCGAGACTCTGAATTATGGAGAAATAGGAGGAACCGTCCGATATGAACCCTCCTCCTTGCCTGCGTGAGAGATCAGTGGAGAAAGAGAAAAAGACTATAAACAGCAACGTTAAGAAGAAAAAACGCCTTATTCCTTTCTCCACTGTCAACAATAACCGATATCAGTAAAAATGAAGAAACGAAAATTAACTAAAAACTATCGATCGCTAGATCCTCGTCTTCGAATGTTTCGAAAACGGTGATCAACTTGGTGACAGAAAGCAAATCCTGGACCTTCTGGGTCAGGTTAATAATTTTCACCATACCACCAGCGTTTTTCACAGTGGTGTAAGACCGAACGACTTCACCGAGACCAGTGGAATCCAGGTAAGGAACTTCAGCAAAATTCAGGAGCAACCGGGTGTTTTCTTCTTTGACTGCTGTATTTATAGCTTCTCTTAACTCTTCAATACCATTTCCCATTAGGATCTTCCCTTTAAGATCCAGGATCGTGACGCCGCCTTTCTCTCTTTTTCCAATTTTCATTTTAGATTCTCCTTTTCTAAAATTTAATACTCCACTTATACCACACTCTCGGTCATTTTTCAAACAATATTCCAAACATTGGCAATCTAAACTTTGCACCCGAAACCCAGGCAGAAAGATAAAGTTATTCGCCTTCGGTTTCTTCCTGGGGCTCTTCGTTAGGCTGAGCCATGGAAGCGGCTTTCTTCTTGGCCATTTCTTCCAATTTTTTCACCAACTCGTCGGAAATCGTGAAACTCACCTTGATATGATCGGCAGCGGAGGTGATGTTGATGTTGTTCACCAATTCGCCAACCTCGGGACCGGCCATCGCGCCGAAACCCTTCAGGCTGTTCAACACCTGGGCGATCTGCTGATTGGTGGCTTCGTCTTTCGCCAACATCTTGATCTCGCCATTCCATCCGCCGGGAGCATAGTCTACAAAACCGATGACGGATTCAGCTTTAGAAAGGTCCATTTTAAAAGGAGAACCTTCGCCCTGTACTTTCTTCGCCTCTTCCGGCAATTCAAAAATAAAGGACGCCACCGCGTTACCGTTCAACTGCTTGAACATTGCTTTTTTGGCGGAATTGTCGAGAACGCTTTTACCTTTGCCCTTTGACAGGTCAAGTACTTTTTTGACCGCGTCTTTACGGCCGGCAGTAATGAGGGAATCGCTGATGAACGAGAAGCTCATTTCTTTTCCTTCATCGTCTTTGAAACTGTACAGGTCGAGTCCTTCATACTTTTCAGCGGCGAAATCAGTGATCTCGGCTTTTTTCGCATTGATGATACCCATGATTTTTTCTTTGTCGTGTTTGGCGTTTACCACAACTACGGCATCCGGGTCGCCGGCGGCCTTCATGTCGCCAAAAATACCGATGGACATAGAATAGATATCCTCTTTCGGATTGATACCGGTTTTCGTTACAAAATCATCGAAATCTTTAAAGGGAGCGCCGGCTTTAGGTTTTTCAGCTTTGGCTTTTTCCAGCATCTTATCAAAAACTTCGAGCCCGGCAATTTTTTTGAAATTGATAGACATAACACCTGACGCATCCTCAGGGATCATGCTCAGCATATCTACTTCACCGCCGGATGTTTTTTTATCTCCACCACAAGCTGTCGCTACAGAAATAGCGAGCACGAAACATAAAATTGACAAAATAGTTGTAAATTTCTTCATGTTGCCTCCTCAAAACATGTATTACGAATTATTATCATAATTGTTCCACAATAAATTCAAACTATAACAATGATATCATAATTCTGCCAAAAAGAGAATTTGCCGCTGTAAAATAAACGAAAAAATCATAAAAACAACCACTATTTCCCCGGTTGACAAGACCATACAATCCCAATAGAATGTCATCATGAATAATACAATCAGAACAAGGGTCGTTGTGTTGGCCGCCGGGAAATCGAAACGTATGAAATCCCGTCATTCAAAAATAGTTCACAAAATCCTTGGCAAGGAAATCATCAATTTTTTGCTGGATAGCCTTTTGGAAACCGGGATACAGGAAGAGGACATCATTCTGGTTTGCGGTGACAATATCGAACAGGTCCAGTCGGTAGTGAAGCGTAACGTCAAATATGCAATCCAAAACGAACAATTGGGCACAGCGCACGCGTTACTGAGCGCGTCCGAGCACATCGAGGATTTTGATGGAGAGCTTCTGGTCACTGTGGGAGACAATCCCTATATCATCGCCTCTGAGATACAAAAATTAATGGAACACCACCGGATCAAGAACTCCACCTGCACATTTATTTCAGCTATTTTTCCCCATACGCCGCCGCCCTACGGCCG
This sequence comes from Candidatus Aminicenantota bacterium, assembly GCA_024644125.1. Taxonomy (GTDB): domain Bacteria; phylum Acidobacteriota; class Aminicenantia; order UBA2199; family UBA2199; genus JAHELQ01. The sequence continues at coordinate 10,879 of JAHELQ010000136.1, forward strand.
GGTGATCCGCGACGGCGGGGGACAGGTGTCGGATGTAGTGGAAGAGATCGACGCCACTCCTACCCAATTGGAGATACGTGAGGTAAATTCTTCTATATATATATTCGATAATAAAAAGGTGTTTCCGCTTTTGCGCCGAATCGGCAACGACAATGCAAAAAAAGAATACTATTTGACAGATATCATCAAGATCTTGAGAGACAAAAACGAACCCATCTTCGCCACTCCAGCGGACGATTACATCATATCCATCGGCATCAACAACCGCTGGGAATTGCAGGAAGCGCAAAAGCGCTTCAACGAGGCAAACCTCGGGCGCCTGGCTCTGGAGGATGGAGTTACCATCCTGCAACCGGACACGGTCACAGTCGAGCTGGATGTAACCATCGGAGCAGACACGATTCTTTACCCATCCACATACATCGGCGG
>JAHELQ010000635.1 GCA_024644125.1 Candidatus Aminicenantota bacterium
GAGGAAATGGTAGGCGGTCATGAGGGCGGAGGTGAAGTCTCCGGATTTGATGTGGTCGAAGAAGCCGTAGCGGTTATCGGGCCCTTCGTTTTTCAAGAGACGGTTCAGGTTTTGCCAGGGAGTCTCCACTCGTAGGGCCAGGGGAAAATCGAAGGCCGGTTCGGCGCCTTTGAGAACTGAACGATAGACGATGAGCGCTTCTTCATTTGGATCGCGGACCAGTTTTTTGTAGAGGGGGGTGGATATATAAGGCACCAGGAACGGCGCGTGCGCCAGCAGGTGAAACGAGGGGAATTGTTGTTTTAATTGAACGATAAACGAGAATTCCTCGATGAATTCTTGCCAGTCGCTCTGCTGGTCGGAGGAGATCCAGTAATGGTAGTGAAGGATTCCTCGCTTCTCCAATTCGTCTGCCAACCGAAGGATGGCCTCTTGCGGCGGGATGCGTTTGGCCAGTTTTTTGCCCCGCGCTTCAAGGAAGGTGTCTGTCCCCAACCAGAGGAGCTTCTTCCCGTTCACGAACAAATCGTCGTCATCCGCCAATTCGAGCGCTTCAGAACGCAGCGTCGATTCAGCGGTGAAGAGCGAATTGATGGAGGTCTGGATGCCCCAGAGGCGGAAGCCGTGCTTCTCGATGATCTGGAAGGTTTGCCGCGCGTAATCCAGGTCTTGCAGGATGTCATCGTCGTTGATATTGACTGTCAGGGCGGCGGGAGACTCGATGGAGAGTTCGCAGAGCCGGTTCTTCCAATCTCCCAGTAATTCTGCCAGTTGCCGCTGCGGCAGCGGGCGTAGATTCCGGCCCTGCACTTTGGCGCAAAAGATGCATCCTCTGCGGCATCCGCGGGAGAGGTTGATCTCCAGGCCGTGCTGGAAATGGTGGTCTTCCAGGAAATCGAGGCGGAAGCGGAAGTCGTCCCATTCACGGGGGTGATTGATTCGATCCAGATGGGAGAGGAGAATGAGGCCGGGTATTTGAAAGAGGAGTCCCTCGTGGCGAAGGAGATCCTCCACGTTGCCCCGGCCGAGCGCGTCCAGAATCGGTGGAAGCGCGAGCTCGGCCTCGCCCCGCGCCAGCAGATTTAATTCCTGAAGATGGAATGCGGCGTGCAAAGGATTGAGACTCACCAGAGGACCGCCTCCGGCCATAATCCTTTCGGGCGCCGGCGGGATTTTTTTGATAAAGTCCTTGAAGCTTTCGATGGTTTCTTCGAACAAGGTGAATCCCAGGAGTTGATAGTTCTCGAAGCGGGATTCGACTGTCAACGCCGGCAGCGGTTGTTTGGCGGCCGTTACATTGTAGCCGGCGGTCGTGAGGGCCGAACCGATAAACAGTGCGGCTCCAGTCAACTCGATGGTGTTCCAGCGGATATCGCCCGGTTGGAAGGGGGAGCAGAGTAAGATGTCGCGGATGGGGATGGCTGGAAGATGAGGTTTCACTGGCGCGATACCGGGGATGGGGACGATGGCCGCTGGTTCCTTTTCGGTGAACAGCAGGCGAAGCGCGCTTCCGCTATCGTTCCAACCGCTGCTGCCGGCGTCTTTATCCAATCGCAGCTCGATGGAGCGATGTTCCGGGTGATAACGGCGGATCCATCGGTCCGCGTGGAGTGTGGCGGCGAGGGCCTGACGATAGGAGAAGTGTTCGTGGTTGTAGCGGATTGTCCAGGTCCCTTGCGGGATGGGTATGGCATTCATGGAAAGAGGATCCTCCGGCGGTGTCACAGATCGGCGGAGAATCCGACGATTTTTGGCGTGCCGTCGATGGCCCGGACCACCAGGATGATCCTCTCGGCGTACATATTGATGGCGTCCAGGCTGTCTCGCAATTTTTCAGAGAAGCGCGGTCTCAATGTAAACACCTGGTCCGCGGGTTTGAAATTGCTCATGGTGTGAAAGAAGCCGGAGATATTTTTCGCGTTTTCCAGCGGGACGCGGTTTATCTCCCAGTGGATCGAAGGCAAGGCGGTTCGCGAATCTTGATCCATTTGCCCCAGCAATACCCTGGCGTTGACGAGTATGTCGAGCATCTCTTGCCGGGTAATATCGCCGTCTCCGGTAACGATGCTGTCGTGCAGATGGTCTGTCAGCGTTTGCGAAATTTGTTCCGTTTGATAGAGGGAGGAGGCGAAACTCAGCGAGATTTTTTCGCTCAGGTCCGGACCGCCCTGGAGCGGCGAAGCGAATACAAGAAGTAACAGAATGTTCAATGGGACTATCGCGCGCATCATGATTTGTTATAGCATATTTAGAGATAAAGTCAATGAGGGCGGGTTCCCTATGGCTGGATTTTGACGCGAAATAGTTTGCCCAATAATTTTATTAATTCGTGGGCAAGTAGTTGAAAATTTTTTTCCGTTGAATTATATTAGGTGTGCCGGGTCAGAGAGCACGTTCGGCCTGCTCACAATGAGTGAAATGACATTAAGTCGATTGGCCGCTCCGTCAGCTCCCTGACCCATTTTTTTTTATCACTCTTCCACTTTCAATTCCATATCGAGAGGCGTGCGGGTTCCGCCGGTTTTCATGAATTCGCCGCCGGATACCAAAACGACGGCTTTGTTGAAGGCGTCGATCTCCCAAAAGCAATCGCTCCACAATTCGTGTTTGATCTGGTACACGTGGGATTTCATCTTGCACGTTTTCCAGAAGGGTAAGTAGGCCAACTGGTTGCCGTAGGCCAGGATCTGGAATTTGTTGGTTTCCGGTTCGTATATGAGGCAGGCGTCGTCGAGTTTCAGGGTTACGGATGATGGTAGTGTGCTGCGGGAGCCGCCGCTCACAATCATCGGCGCCGCGATCACTTTCTCCGTAGTGCCACCGGATTTGCAAAACGGGGCGCCACGGACCTGGTAGACGCCGCGGTCCATGGTGTTGATTTCCCAGTGAAAATCGTTCCAACTGACGTGGCGCAATTGGAAGATGTAGGGTTTGATGATGCATTTGCGCCAGTCTTTACCGTCGGAGATGGGCCTTCCGTTGCAGAGGATGGCGAGGCCGTACCCGTTGGGCTGGAATACCAATT
>JAHELQ010000137.1 GCA_024644125.1 Candidatus Aminicenantota bacterium
AACCTCCAACGGGGAATCGCCGCCTTCGAACAGGCGGCGAAGAACGGAGCCTCGGTCATCGCCTATGCCGAACTGGCCTTCACGCCGTTCTACCCGCAAAATCCCACGGACGGCAACCACTCGCGGCTGGCAGAAACCATCCCCGGCCCCACCACCGATGTATTTTGCGGCCTGGCCCGCAAACATAATCTGGTAACCATACTGAATTTGTTCGAACGGCACGGCGCCAACACCTACGATTCCACCCCGGTCATCGACGCGGACGGGACGCTTCTGGGCGTCACCCGCATGATCCACATCCTGGAAGCCCCCCATTTCCACGAACAGGGATACTACGCTCCCGGCGGCTCCCATCCGGTGGTTCACAAAACCGCAGTGGGTAACATCGGCATCGCTATTTGTTACGATCGCCACTTCCCCGAATACACACGCCAGTTGGCGTTGGAAGGAGCGGAACTGGTGGTAGTGCCGCAAGCCGGCAGCACCGGCGAATGGCCCGAAGGATTGTTCGAGGCGGAGCTGCGGGTGGCGGCGTTTCAAAACGGATACTTCGCCGCGTTATGCAACCGAGTGGGGGCAGAGGAGCATCTGGTGTTCGAAGGCAAATCCTTTGTGGTATCCCCCGAAGGGCGCATCCTGAACCAGGCGTCGGCGGGAAAAGACACCATATTGATGACAGAGATCGACCTGGACCAAACCTGGAACTCCCACGCCCGCCGCTATTTTCTTAGAGACCGGCGACAGGAAATCTACCGTCAATGGCTCGATAAAATTTCGGAGTAAATTAAACCAAAACCGGCAACCGCCGTATTAATTTTCTTGCCCGGTCGCGTTCGCTGCGTCCGGGACTAATTGTACACAAGGAAGCAAACATGCATAAGGACAGATCGACAATGAAACCAAGACTCGCAAAACCAATGCTCGCACTATTACTGATCATATTCTTCGCGGCTCCAGCCTGGAGCGCGGCCAATTCACCATTTGTCCCGGTCAAGACCGACACTCCCCCGGTCATCGACGGAGTTCTGGACGACGCCGTCTGGCAACAGGCGCCGAGCCTGACAGGTTTCAAAACCTGGATGCCCGATTATGACCACGATTTATCGGAGAACACAATCGTCTATTACGCCTACGACAGCCGGAACATTTATTTCGCGTTCCGTTGTTTCGACCGCCAACCGGACCAGATCAAAACCTCCGTCACATCCCGCGACAATATCCGCCGGGAAGATTGGGTGTGCATCAATCTGGATTCCTTCAACGACCATCAATCCCTCTACGCCTTATATTCAAATCCCCACGGTATTCAAGAAGACAGTGTGTTCGCCAACGGCAAAGAGGATATCAGCGTTGACCTGGTATGGTACAGCGCAGGAAAAATCGACAAAGAGGGATACACCATCGAGATGCAGATTCCCTTCAAGAGCCTCCGCTTCGCCAGCGGCAATCCGGTGGAGATGGGAGTGATATTCGAACGGCGCATCAGTCGGCGTTCCGAGCAAGGCACCTATCCGCCCTTAAGCTCCAACCAGGGGATGTTTTTTCTAACCCAGATGAATCCCATCGTGTTCGAAGGCGTGAAGAAGGAGATGCTGCTCGAAGTATTGCCGGCGGTCACCTATAGCGATAAAAAATCGATCTCCGCTGCCAGCGGCTCTCTGGAACCCGAGGGCTCTCTCACGGATCTCAGCCTCACCGCCAAAGTGGGTCTCACCTCCAACCTGGTGCTGGACGCCACCTGGAATCCCGATTTCAGCCAGGTCGAAGCGGACGCCGGGCAGGTGGATGTGAATTTGCGTTACGCCCTCTATTACCCTGAAAAGAGACCGTTCTTCCTGGAGGGAGCCGAAATCTTCAACATCGGCGCCGGAAACGATTACCTGAACTCTGTTGTCCATACCCGCCAGATCGTGGACCCAAGGGCCGGAGTCCGGTTGACGGGAAAATTGGGCAAAAAAGACACCCTGGCGTTGATCTACGCAATGGACGATTTACCGGAGGACAATTCCGAATATCTAGCCGGCAACGACTTCGCGCATTTTTCGATCCTCCGTTACAAGAGGGCCCTCGCCGGCGACGGGTACCTGGGAGCGTTTGCCACCGGACGGGATCTCGAAGACCGGTTCAACCACCTGGCGGGCATCGACGGGCAGTTCCGCCTCGATCCATCCCGCATCTTGAACTTCCATGCGTTCGGCTCGGAGACCGTTTGGGACGCGGATTCAGAAAAACTGAAGGGCCATTCGCTGGGCGTCAAATTCCTATCCAACACCCGCAAATTCGACCTGGAATTCAACGCCCTGGACATCTCCAAAGATTTTTACACCGCCACGGGATATTTGACCAGAAACGGTATCTCCAACGCCAATGTGTTGATCACGCCGAAGTTTTACCCCAAGAGCAAAATCCTGCGCCGCATCGATACCGGAATCTCCAGCAGTTGGTCGCGGGATCAGTATTGGGAAATGAACGAGAGCGAGAACATTCTGTTCGCCAATTTCTATATGATCAAGAATTCCTACCTATCCTTGTTTTACAGAATGTCCGACGAAGTGTTCATGGGGGAGAAATTCAAGACCGGCGGATTTCTGATGGGATTCTCCAGCCAGATCAGCAAATACCTCTACCTTCAACTCAGCTACAGAAACACCAACGCCATCCGCTACATCGAAAATCCCTACCAGGGCGAGGAAGAACGGCTCAGCGCCAGCGTCCTGTTCCAACCGTCCAATAACTTCCGTTCCGCCTTCACCTACACCTATTCGGAATTCTACCGTACGTCCACTGACGAAAAAATATTCGATTACACCATCCTCCGCAGCAAAAACACCTGGCAACTGAACCGCTACCTGTTCCTCAGGGCCATCGGCGAGTACAACGTCTACTACAAACAATTACTCACAGATTTCCTCGCCTCTTTCACCTATATCCCCGGCACAGTAGTGCATGTGGGCTACGGATCGTTGTTCGACCGGATCCGCTGGGAGAACGAACGGTTTGTCGAAAGCGACCGCTTCCTGGAAACAAAGCGGGGATTTTTCTTCAAAATATCCTATCTGTGGAGGCTTTGATGATCGTCACACCTCTCGGCTCATTGGGTTGGATCCCTACCGGAACCAACCATACCTGTTGTTATAGTGTTGAAATCAACGGGCGTCTGGTAATTCTGGACGCCGGGACCGGCATCGCCCGCTTCGGCGGGCCGGTGGGCCAGGCAATATTGAAACAGTACCAAAACATTGTCCTGATCCTCTCCCATTACCATCTGGACCATCTCACCGGCCTCATCTATATCCCCGCCTTCTTCAAAGAGAAAGAACTCCATATCGCGGGGCCGGGCCGGCAATTTTACCCAGCAGGCATCGAAACGATACTGAACGAAATGATACGCCCCCCCTATTTTTCCCAGCCGCTGAAAGACTACCCGCTGGACCTGCATATCCATGAACTGAACGAGGGAGGCAACGTCGTGGCGGGCCTCGAGGTGGAGATCATTCGCCAACATCATAGCGATCCCTCCATCGGCGTCAAACTGGAGAACCAACTCTGCTACATGACCGACACAGGACCGGCGGAAGCCACAGTCGCCTTCTGCCGGCGGACGCGACTCATGATGCATGAAAGTTTTCTCGACCAAAACGACCGCAGGGAAGATAAAACCCATACCGGAGTGGAAGACGCGGCGCGCATGGCTCGTGAGGCGGAGGCAGAGGCTCTCATGTTGGTCCACCAAAACCCCCTCTACCCGGAGAAACGGCTCCTGGCGATGGAAACATTCGCCCGTTCGATTTTCCCGGCCGCGTCATTGGCAAAAGATTGCATTTCGTTCACAATCTGACAAAAAAAGAATGATAAAACCGAAGAATTAATAAAAAATGCTTTGCTTTGTATCGGGAACAGGATATAATATAAATTAATTGATCTAATAAATTTTCATCGTTTAAACTTAAGAGGTTAAAATGACGACAATGATAAATCCACAAGCCCAGATGCTCAATGAAACCATTGGCAGGCAAAATCCGGCAATTCTGGAATGTCTCTCCCAAAAAGGCAAGGCAATCTTCTTCCCCAAAACCAGCATCCTGGCTCAGGGCGCGGAAGCGAAGGGAAAAGATATCAACGCTACTATCGGCATCGCCCTGGAGGACGACGGCACTCCCATGCGCCTCAAAACCATCCACGACAATGTGCCGCTGGAACCCAACGATGTCTACCCCTACGCCCCCAGCTTCGGTAAAAAGGAGCTCAGGGAAAAATGGCAGCAAATGTTGCGCCAGAAGAATCCCCTTCTCGGCGACAAGCCCATCAGCTTACCTGTAGTCACCAACGCTCTAACCCACGGCTTGAGCCTCATGGGTTACATGTTTCTGGACGAAGGCGAAAAGATCATCCTGCCGGATCTGTATTGGGGCAATTACAAATTGATCTTCATCAACGGCTTCGACGCGATACTCGATCCTTTCACACTCTTCGACGGAGACCACTTCAACCTGAAAGCCTTCAGGGAAAAAATCAACGAAGGACCCATCGGCAAAAAAGTGGTGCTCATGAATTTCCCCAACAATCCCACCGGTTACACCGGAACGAACGAAGAGATCGCAGAGATCATCGCCATCTTCAAAGCGGCGGCGGAAGCGGGTAACAAACTGGTGGTCCTGATGGACGACGCCTACTTCGGCCTGGTATTCCGCGAAGGAATCTATCGCGAATCCCTGTTCGCGGAGTTGGCGGACCTTCATTCCAACCTATTGGCAGTCAAAATCGACGGCATCACCAAAGAGGATTACGCCTGGGGATTCCGGGTGGGTTTTATCACCTACGGCATCAAGGGCGGCACTCCCGAACTCTACGCCGCGCTGGAGGACAAGACCGCGGGCGCGTTGCGGGGCAATATCTCCAACTCCCCCCACCTGTCCCAGACACTGGCCTTGAACGCATTCAACTCCGATCACTACGCCGAAGAGAAGCTAGAGAAGCTGGCGATCCTGGAAAAGCGGTACAACCTGGTTTGCGAGATTCTTGAAAAAAACGCCAAATACGCCCGACACTTCGTTCCCCTACCCTGCAACTCCGGTTACTTCATGTGCTTGAAGCTGGTGTCGCACAATTCCGAAATCCTGCGCAAACACCTATTGAATAACTACAGCACCGGAGTGATCGCTCTGGAAGGGATGCTGAGAATCGCTTTCTCCTCCACCCCCACCCAGAAACTCGAAAAATTACTGGAAAATATCTACCAGGCCTGCGAAGACCTGGCTCGGCAATAAAGGCGGACCAATCCGCGACAGAAGCGACGACGCCCCCATCAGGGGGTATCGTCGAGGCAGACCTTCTCCCGGTAATCGATGGAGATGTCTGTAGTCTTGTTAGGCGTCAACAATTTGATCGCCTGGAGAAAGGTCTTGTTCTTCCGCTGCCAGACACGGTTCAGATGCCGGGCGTAATGGGCCAGCGGCAGCGATATCCAGTTGCCGTGCCAGAGCTTCTTCACCATCTCCTTCAACGAATAGAACTTCTTATGGCTGAAAATTTGCGCCTTCTGTAAATCGAAGGGAAAGAGACGCGCCGGCTGGAACACCACATGATGAGCGTCGTAGAGAGTCCAATCCTTGAAACGAATCCGATGCTCGGCTCTGGCCTGGTTGTAAAACTCGGAGCCGGGAAAGGGGGTGAGGATCAGGAATTGCGACGAGGTGAGCCGGTATTTGCGGGCGAACTTCACCGTTTGTTTCACCGTCTTCCAATCATCGTCGTCAAACCCATAGACGAACATGCCGTGGATATTGATACGATAATGGTGGATGGTTTTGATGGCTGCAACAATCTCCTGGACCGTCTGGTTCTTTTTCATGGATATCAGGGTCTCGGGATTCACAGACTCGAATCCGATGAACAATGTGTGGCAGCCGGCCTTCTTCATCAACTTCACCAATTCTTTATCCTTCGCCACATCGGCCCGGACCTGGGCGGACCACTTAAATTTGAATTTTTCCCGGATCATGGCGCGGAACAATTGTTTGGCCCGGTTGGGATGGGCGGTTAGATTGTCGTCGTAGAAAAATATGAAACTACCCCGCCTGTCGTATTGTCTCAACTCTTCGATGATCTGTTCGGTCGAGCGGAAGCGGAATTTTTTGCCGAACATCCCGGTCACCGAACAAAACGAACAATCAAACGGACAGCCCCGCGATGTCTGCACCGGAATGACATTCAACGGGCCGAAGGTGCCGTCGCAGCCTTTCATCAACGAAAAATCCGGCACAGGCAGCCGATCCAGATTTATTACCGGAGGCGCCATGGGATTGTGAATGATCGTTCCCTTCTGTTTATAGGAAAGATTCGGCACCCGGGAAAAATCCCCGTCCCCTTCCCAGGCGTCGATCAACGCCATCAGCGCATCTTCCCCTTCGCCGCGGATCACGAAGTCAGCCTGCCCTAGCGCCTCTTCCGGCAGATACGTCACATGAGGACCACCCATCACAACCTGCACGTTCGGGTACAGTTCTTTAATTTTTTCTGCAATGGCGTAGGCCCGGGGAGCCGTCGGCGTGATGGTTGAGATTCCTACCATATCTGCCGAGCCGAAATCGTCGAAGTCCAGATGGTCGAGCTCTTCGACGACGATCTTTACATCCCAGCCCCGCTGCTTCATGAGAGCGCCGAGAATGAAACTCCCCAACCGCGGGGTGTAAAACCGTGAGAATATATGTAGATTCGGAGCCTTAGGCTCAATAAACACTATTTTAGGCATTGTCGCCTCCTCCTGCCTCTTTTTGGCCATTCTTTTTTTTCAATTGGTTCTTCAAAGAAACAATCTCCTTTTTTTTCTTCTTCACCAACGATTCCCAACGTTCGATCCCCTCCTTGAACAACGCGATCTTGGCGAACAACGCTTCGATCTCCGACAGCATTATATCCATCTTTTGCTCCGTATCCGCCGCGGCGTACACATCCATATTGTCTTGAATGGATAAAAAATCCCGAAACAAATCGGATATCATCTTGATCTCGTCCAGGGAATAGCCGAACAATTGTAAATCCTTGATCAATTTGCAAAAGAAGACATAATGCTCGGCATACATACGGAAGCCGCCGTCGCTTCTGGTGTCGGGCTCGATGATCCCTTTGTCTTCCCAATGTTTGATGGTGCGGGGACTCACCCCCACCTGCTCGGCCAGGCTACCCACAGTCAGGAACTTCTGCTGCGAAGAGACGTTCGACCGATTGCCCTCCGACTTTGGGAGCCCCACCTTTTTGATGATTTTCTGCACCGCCGCCAGATCATACCCAAGGCCTGCCAATTGCTGAATCCGCCCTGCAACCTCCATTTGTTCATCTGAATAGAACGTCATCTCGCCATCGGTGACGCCGGCTGGAACGATCATCTTCATCTTCTCCCATTGTTCCAGCGTCTCTTTTGAGATCCCCACTTGCTGCAAGAATTCATCGAGAGTAAAAATTCGCCTCATTATTCTAGCTCCTCACGTACACCTTTCACTAAACTAACAGTGCACGTATATGTTTATAATATAATCGGAAACATTTGTCAACTAAATACAAACTTTTTCTTAAAAAAAACCGGAACTCTCCCGTCAAAATCCCCTAAAAGCTTTATTGATAATAGAGTTTAGACTCCGGCAACCTCTTTGAAAATCGCCAGCAGACCAGCGGGAACCGTCTGATGGAACCGCGAGGTATCCTGATCGTTAACGTACGCTTTAAGCATGTGGAAAAAATTCTTGAATCCCTCGAGCTCAGGATTTCCCTCCGGAGCTTTGTCGAGAATCTGGTCGATGTAGGCCAGCGCGTGGGCTTTTTCCGCCGGGCTCTTGCCTTTGGCGGCCGCCGCCTCCAGCGCGGTGCGCCGTAGAAAGTCGATGGATTTCTGCTGGTCCTCTTTGGCCGGATCGAACACATCGGCGGGGATGCGGTACTGCTCCAGGATAGCGTTGAATTCCTCCAAATCCATGGCTTCCCGCACCTTCATCACCTCCCGCCGGGCGGCCCGGGCGTCGGGATAGCCCAACCGGGAATAGGCCGCAAAGGTCTTGAGGTTTGCAGTCAACGCCTCCTTTAGGGAGCCCATCTCAAAATGGATTCTGCCCAGTTGCGCCAGACACATGGCCGCGCCATTGATGTCCTTGCGATTGTTGTACTCCTGCAGAGCCTCTTCATAGTTCGACAACGCTTCGGACCACTGTTTTTCCTCAAAATGGATGCCGCCCAGTTGTTGCAAATTGAAAAGCCGAAGCGGCGCCTCGTCCAGTTGGCGGGCCAATTCGAGAGACCGTTCATAATAATCCCGCGCCTGTTCTTTCTCTTTCTCGCGGCTATGAATCGCCCCCAATTGCTGGAGTAGAATCGCCTCGAACCTACGATCGCCTTTGCCTTCCGCCATTTCCAGCGCCCGCGACGTATGATCGACGGCTTCGTCACGGTTACCGAACAAGCTGTGCAAGAAGCCCAACCTCTGGAGGATCGTCATCCGGTTCTCCACCGATGTATCGATGCCATCCAGTTGAAGCAAGAGCTCAAAGGCCAGTTGGGGAAAGCCTCTGGCCACCAGTTCTCGTTCCACCCGGAGGGTCAGCTCCGTCAATCGCCGCCATTCCCCCGCCGCACGTAAATGAAGCAACGCCTCAATCTGAAAATCGATGGTGAGGATCGTCTGCTTCTCCACCTCTTCCAGCAAACAATCGGCCGCCCGCAGATGAAACCTTGCCAATTCCTCCGGCCCAATCCCCTGCATCGCAGCCTCCGCCACCGCCGGATGCATATGATAAACCGCCCGCAGATTGTCGAATTCGATGAGAGAGCACTCTTCCAGCGAGTCCAGGTCGCTCCTTTGAATCGAACCGTTCTCGATACCGTGTGCCAATACCAGATGGCGGGGCAATGGGAATCCATACACCGCAAAAATCTTCGCGATCTCCAGGAGTTCCGGCTTCAGCCCCGTTAAAAGAGCGTCGATCGAGCTTGCGATGGGATCTTCGACGAAGCCCGGGATCACGCCGAACAAATCTTCGAGTGCAAACTCCTTCGAGCCGAATTCGCGGCGCCCGATTGCGTCCAGCAATTCCAGAACCAGAGGATTGCCCGACGCCGCCTCGAAGCAACGTTCGAGATCATCCTTCGGCAGCCTGTCTAGAGCCCCCCGGTGAATCAACGTCTCGAGGAATTCATCATGGGTGAATCCGGGAATTTCCAGGTTATCCAGACCTTCCAGCGGCCTCTCGGAGGCGATGATGAACGCGCTCGATTTATATTGCAAAGACGTATTGAAAAATTCCACCATTTCTTTCAGGTTGGCATTGGCGATGAAACCTTCGGAATCGAGATTGCGATCGAAATCATCCAGCAAGAGAAGCACCTTCTCTTTGACGAAAAAATGTTCCGCAAACCAGTACAACTTCTGTACAAATTCCATAGGCGAAGCGAATGTCTTTTCGGCGTCCGCCACTCCGGCGGCTTTGGCCTGCCCGGCAATAGCGTTGAGAATCAATTCTGCGCTGGTCTCCCCGGCCACCGGCGCCACCTTGTAGCCTTTTGCTTGCAGCATCGCCCCCATCCTGGCCAGGAGCGTCGATCTGCCGCTTCCCCGCGGGCCGGTCAAGACCACTCCCGGCATGCCGCGGTCCAGAATGCCGTATATTTTCTTCACCAGATCTTCCCGCCCGGTAAATTTACCGCCTATATCCTTTTTTATTAGTTTCAACGACACCGTCAACCTCCTCGATTGTACTGAAATAAAGATAATTATCACAATTTTCCAAAAACCTCAAGGGGAATCCTTGAAAACAAAATTCAGAAACTGTTATAATTTCATGTGTTACTTGCAAAAAAATAAAGGAGTATTGGATGAAAAAACTATTCGGAATTGTCTGTTGCGCAGTATTGATTGTTTCCTCGATCCTTGGTGCGGCGCCGGACGACAAAAACAAAATTCGTTACGAAAAAAGCAAGGAAGACCTGGTGATGAAAGAGATCCGGAACCAGGAGAAGACGCTTCAGGAAGAAAAAGATAAAAAAACCGCTCATATCAAAAAATGTTTCGCCGATAAAAAGAAGAAAGAGCGGGAAGAGCGGATAGTCATGACCACGGATCTCACCGGAGTCTACCCTCCAAAATCCAAAAAGGACTTCAAACAGATGTTCCACTTCCCCCCACAGCCCCAGTACATGACCAGCACCTGTTGGAGTTTTTCCGCCACGTCCTTCTACGAATCCGAAATCTTCCGCCTCACAGGCAAAAAGATCAAGCTCTCGGAGATGTGGACCCCCTATTTCGAATTGCTGGCCAAATGCCGTCGCTACGTCGCCACCCGGGGCAACTCCTATGTGGCCGCCGGCGGCGAATCCAACGCCTTGCCCCGAATATGGAAGGCATACGGCGTCGCGCCATTGAGCGCGTACACCGGATTGCTCACCCCCGAAGTCAAACACAACCATGGCCCCCTGATGAAAGAGATCCGCGGCTACCTGGACTATATCAAGGACAACAATCTCTGGGACGAAGAGGGCAATCTCGATCACATCCGCCTCATCCTGAACAAACACCTGGGCGCCCCCCCGGCCTCGTTCGAGTATGAAGGCAAGACCTACACCCCGAAGGAATTCCTCGATATGACCGGCCTCGACATGGACGCCTACTATTCCCTCATGTCCACCAGCTACTTCCCCTTCTACACCATGCAGGAATTCAAGGTGCCGGATAACTGGTGGCATAGCGAGGAGTATCTCAATCTTCCGCTGGAGACCTGGTACAAAGTGATCAAACAGGCAATGGCCGCCAACTACACTATCATTATCGGCGGCGACGTCTCGGAACCGGGCAAATACGGCGAACACGACATCGCCTTCATCCCCACCTACGATATCCCGCAGGCCTACATCAACCAGGATTCCCGCGAGTACCGAATCTACAACAAAACCACAGAGGACGATCACGGCATCCATATGGTGGGCCACACCCGCGTCAAGGGTAAAGACTGGTTCCTCATCAAAGACTCCGGCCGTTCGGCGCGCCAGGGCAAAAAAGAGAACGACGGCTATTACTTCTACCGCGAAGACTACATCAAATTGAAGATGCTTACCTTCACTGTGCACAAAGACATGCTAAAAGAGATCCTGCCGAAGGTAAAAATCACGATGAAACCCTGCTGTGATAAAATGAAGGCCGACGGATGCTGCCCTGCCAAAACAAAAGAGGCCAAACCCTGTTGCACCGTGAAAAAAACGGAAGACGCGAAAACTGAAGGCAGTGAGAAAAAAAAGTAAACACCATTTAATAC
>JAHELQ010000636.1 GCA_024644125.1 Candidatus Aminicenantota bacterium
CGACCTGATGGAGCAAACCCTCCTCACGCTCTGGATAGGAATTCTCGGTCGTGAGACTATCGGAGTCACCGAAAACTTCTTCGCCCTGGGCGGCAATTCCCTGAACGTGATGACTCTGATCTCCCGCATCCACAGGGAACTGGATGTGCGACTGCCGTTGGCGCAGGTGTTCAATCGCCCCACCATCCGCACACAAGCGCAACTGATACGGGATTCGAGGCAGGATCGCTTCGCCGCCATCGAGCCGGTGGAAGAAATGGATTTTTACCCGCTCTCGCCGGCCCAAAAACGGCTCTTCATTCTTCAGCAATTCGAAGGCGACAACACGGTCTATAATATGCCCACATTCCTGGAAATCGACGGCGCCATCGCCGCCTCTCCATTGGAAGAACGATTCGCGCACCTGGTCGGGCGGCACGAGAGCCTCAGAACATCGTTCCACGACAGTCCCGCAGGTCCGGTTCAACGGATTTGGCGGCAGGTTCCCTTCGCCATTCAACGGTTTGACGCCGGCAACGGCCCATCGATGGATGAGATGGTCGAGTCTTTTGTCCGGCCCTTTGACCTATCCGAGGCCCCGCTTCTGCGGGTGGGGCTACTGCCGCTTCCAACCGGCCGCTCCCTGTTGCTGATCGATATCCATCACATCGTCACGGACGGCGTTTCCAACAAAATTTTAATCGACGATTTCCAGGCCCTATTCAAGGGACAGGCTTTGCCGCCTCTGCGCCTACGCTACCGCGATTATTCCCAATGGCAACTGCGGCAGCGGCAATCGGGAGCGATTGCCCGGCAGGAGCAATATTGGCGGGAACGATTCGAGGGACAGGTACCTATTCTGGATCTGCCTGCCGATTTCCAACGCCCGGAAGCGCGGGATTTTGCCGGGCGGCTGACGGGGTTTGAGATCCCGATGAATGTTTCTTCGGCGATTCGCGCTCTGTGCCGCGACTGCGGCGCGAGCCCATTCATGTTTTTCCTGGCGGTTTACGCGGCGATGTTGGCACGGCTGGGAGGAGAGGAAGATCTCGTAGTGGGAAGCGGCGTTGCCGGTCGCCGGCACGCGGACCTCGAAGCGGTGGTGGGCATGTTTGTCAATATGCTGCCGCTACGCCTTGATGTTGATGGCGAACTGCCCTTCGACGGGTTTTTACGGCAGGTGAAACTGATCGCCTTGCAAGCTTTCGAGAACCAGGATGTGCCATTCGAAGACCTGGTAGACCTCCTGTCCCTGCCTCGTGACGCCGGCCGCAATCCACTGTTCGACGTGGTATTCATGTTTCATAACGAGGAAGCGCCTGATAGGGCGCGCGCGTCCGAAGCTACGTCGGACTCCGGTTTCCGGTCCCACGATTATGAAATGAAAACCGCGAAATTCGATCTTACGTTGCAGGCTCAAGAGAGCGGCGGCCGTTTCTTTATGGTATTCGAATACAGCGTCCGGTTGTTCAAAGAAGCCACCATCCATCGCTTCATGCATTATTTCCGCGCGATCGCAGCATCGGTAGCGGCAAACCCACATCTACCCCTGGCTGGAATCGACCTATTGCCCCCGGAAGAAAAAGAGCGGCTGGTATGTGATTTCAACCGCACTGCCGCCGACTTTCCCCGGCAAAAAACCATCCCTGTGCTCTTCGCAGAGACGGCTCTCAAGAGTCCCGGCTCAGTAGCTTTAGTAGCCCGCGACCTCTTTCTCAGTTACAATGAATTAAATTTGCAAGCCAACCGGTTGGCGCGACGGCTGAAGGCGCACTCCGCTCATAAAACCGGTATGCTGGTGGGGTTGATGGCTGGACGACATGAGCTGGCCGTTTGCGGCGTGCTGGGGATTCTCCAGGCGGGGGCCGCTTACGTGCCGCTGGATCCCGCCTATCCCGCTTCCCGCACCGCCGATATAATCGCCGATGCCGCGCTCCCTATCGTGTTGGCGGATCGCCAGGCACACGTGGACGGCATTCTCCCGCACATCAAAGACCTCGATCTATCCTTCTCGATGCTCGCGTGCGACAGGGATGAATCCCTCGATGATAAAGATCTATCAGCCCCAACAAATCCTGAGGATCCCGCGTATGTGATTTACACTTCCGGCTCCACCGGCCGGCCTAAGGGGGTCGTGGTGGAGCAGCGCCATGTGGTACGGCTGCTGTTTAACGACCGGTTCCCCTTTGATTTTGACAACACCGATGTCTGGACCTTGTTCCATTCCATCAATTTTGATTTTTCCGTCTGGGAATTGTTCGGCGCGCTTCTATACGGCGGCCGTCTCGTGATTGTGGACGAAAACGTGTCGCGGGATCCGGCGGCGTTTGTCTCATTGTTGAGCCGCCGGAACGTGACGGTCCTGAACCAGATTCCCAGCGTGTTTGATCGGGTGTCGGCGGAGGCCGTGCTCCCGGAAGCCCCGCTTCTAGATGTGCATACCATCATCTTCGGCGGCGAAGCTCTGCATCCGGCGAAATTGGCGCCATTCCATCACAAATACCCCGGTGTTCGTCTCGTCAACATGTATGGTATCACCGAGACCACCGTGCATGTGACCTACAAAGAGATCGCCGGGCGCGACATCGAGATTGGCGACAGTAACGCCGGTCGCCCCATCCCAACCCTCCATGTTTACCTCATGGACAAACACCAACAATTGTCGCCCCTCGGAACCACCGGAGAAATCCTGGTGGGTGGCGACGGTGTCGCCCGCGGTTATCTAAACCGGGTGGAATTGACTGCGCAACGGTTCATCGACGATCCCTTCCGGCCCGGTCAACGGCTCTATCGCTCCGGCGACCTGGGACGGTACGCCCCCAATGGAGATATCATTTACGTGGGGCGAGGGGACAGGCAGGTGAAGATCCGCGGCTTCCGCATCGAGTGCGGCGAGATCGAAGCGCGACTGCAATCCTATCCGGATGTGACCGAAGCGGTGGTCGCCGCGATTCCCGTTCGAGACGGCGAGAACCTACTCTGCGCCTATCTTGTGGTTTCCAACCATGACGGCAATCCCACCGGCAGCGACTTGCGCCGTT
>JAHELQ010000637.1 GCA_024644125.1 Candidatus Aminicenantota bacterium
CGGCAGGGAGTCGAAGCGCTTTTTGGGCGGGTCGGCGTTGGCGTAGGCGTCATTGAATAGAAAACTACCGTTCACCTTGTCGAGGAATTTTCCCAAAAAGCCTCTATGGTCTTTCAAGACAAAACGTTCGTGGAGTTCTTGAACCTCCAGGAAAGGACTGATTTCAAGCACCGGATTGGCGCCGTTCTCCAGTTCTATTTCCACGCAATGGATCTGGAAGTATTGGCGTAGATAATCTTCCAGATCATTACTGGATTTATGGCCCAAATCCAATGCAATATTGCTGGCCAATTTCGTGACCGTTTCGTTCACGGCAACCTCAAGTTTTTCCCAATAACCTTCTTGAGACTTCAAGATCAAACGATCAGGGGCAAGGCCGGCACCATAGTTGTAGTTCTGGCTGTCGACAATTGCCGGCACGATGAGATCATCTTTTTGAATTCCAAACTCCAACAACCGTTCGGCCAGGTTGCGCATGATATAGGAGAACAGGTAGCTGGCTCCCCAGAGTTCGCGGGTTTTTCTGGCCATGTAGAGGGTCCGGTAGATGGGACCGATGGTTACGCCGATGTATTTTTGTTTAGACATTGCGTGGCTCCCTTTTTTCCCAGCCGGATCCCTTCAATGCGTGCTTCAGGAAAGCCTCCATGGAAAATTCATCTGCGCTTGGTGTGGAGAGCTCGAATAATTCAGAATCTCTTCCCTCCTTATCTGGACTAGGTACTCCCTTCAAAATAAACTTGAACTTCCTGTCGAACATCTCACTTGGGATCGGGTGTGGGAGAATATAAACGAAATTCTGAAAAATTTTGAATTGAAGGGGAGATTGGAAGCGTTTAATATTTCCCGCTTTATCATCGATTTTTATCTGAATTTTCTTCAAACCTCCACTTCCATCCATTCGATATTCATTGTGTTCCGCAAGTCCAAGAAGGGCGCGAATGTATTGGAATTTTGCCTCTTCTTTAGCCGGCTCACTTCTTTCCAAATTATTGTCGGGCCTATTTTCCCTTAGAAGATGTTCGAAAATTTTGGGATGATCCTTTTGCAGTGCGTCTTTGATTCTCGCTTTCTCCCAGGTGATGGGTGGTTTTTGGCCCTTCATATATTCAAAAATCTTCGGTTTTTTTCTTTGATGTCTTTCATTCATCCGTTTCAACTTGATATATTCTTCCTGGATGAACAGATAGGCGTCTTTTTTTCCGAGGCCCGGTCGCAATTGATATCTCCAAAAATAGGGGAACCTGATATGCAAAAACTTTTCGAAACTCTTTTGCTTGGTGGTCTTCTCCAAAGTAAAACATCCGAAACCTTTACTCTGTCGGAAACCGAAGTTATGCAACGCCAGGAATGGCTCCATCCATTCTTCAATGGCAACCAGAAGCTCTTTTTCATAACTGAAAACAGAGATTTTGGTTTTTTGGTACAAAATTCCTGTTCTGGCGCTATTACCTCCCATCCCTTTATATTCATATGAGTTAAGCGAATTCGAGGACTGAATCGAAACTTTGTAGTTTAGCGCTTTTTTTTGATTATCATCTTCTTCATCTTCTTTTTTCTTAGACTCAATATAGCCGATCAGGAGCTTTTCATACCTGGACTTATCATTCTCGAAGTGGTGCTCGATTAGAAATCGGTCCAGTTTTGGTTTTAGTTCTGTCGCTCTCAAGCAAGCACCGGCTTGTTGATATTGGAAGTGAAGCAGATGAGAATGCTGTTTGAGATGAAATTCCCGTTTAAAAGGCGATGTCATAGGGGGCCTCCAAAGTAGAAATTGCCGTAGGCTGAAACTGGCACCAACAATATTGCCAACAGAGCCAAAACAATGACCGCAATCACAATTCTAAAAATCCATTTGTCCAATATTTTATCGGTGTGTTCCAATTCCCGGATCGCCAAAAAACACATCAAGGGTAATGCGAAAATACCGCACACAATGAGGCATTTATTGATTGGGGTATAGGCTTCCGGGAATAGATTCATTCCGAAGTAACTGGTGATGATAGAGGGAATCAAGAATATTGCAGCCAGGACAGTTAGAGCTGTCATGGTTCTGTTCGATTTGAGTTCCACCTCTCGCCCCTCGAACTGGTAGAGGTCGTCGATTTCGCGGTCCAGGTCTTTGATGTCCCGCGAGATCGCCATCTTCTCTTGCATGAGGTTGTAGAGCTCGATCCCCTGCTCCTGGGCGGTGACTTCGCGGAAGTAGAGGCGGTTGACAAACCAGAGGTAATCCTGGTGGAGTTTTTTGAGTTTGCAATCGAAAGCTTTCTTTGGATCGGGATCCTTGATCCTGTCGGCAATCTTGCTGGCTTCGTCGGAAAAGCGGAGGATGGAGGCCCGTTGCAAGAGGGTGAGTTTAACCATTTGGTAGTACATGGTTTTTAGGTGAATGCACAGCCAATCGTCGGAACTATCGGACAGCACCATGAACGAATACCTACAACAACCATAGAGTGTTTTATCGCCGGCCCAACGGTCGTAAGTTGACGATTTTAGTAGTTGACGCATCATCGGCAATGACTTACAGGTTGGCTTCTCTTTGTCAATAAACAGAAACGTATACCATTCATCACTCTGTTCAAAAGCGAAGGATTGTAACTCCTGGGAAAACGTTGTGACATCCTTCGCCAAATCATCGTTCCCATGCCAGCACAACACAAACATCCGGTCATCCACAACGGGCCTGATCTCTACCTCTCCTTCCCCTTCCCTGGTGGAGAAGGTTTGTTTCCCCAATAATCCGTGGATGAACTCTGGCAAGTGATTCGGATTGCCTTTCACATTATCCATATTGTCGAAAAATGAAAAATCATCTTCAAACCGTTTGCCCTCTTCAAGCTCCAGGGTGATACCGCTTGCCAGGAACGCGCATTTGGTGGCGGTCGTAAATGTCTTCTCTATCTCATCAGGCTTTGGAGTACCCAAAAACTGCGGGTAGATGCGGCGGCCAAATTCGTTGATTTTCAGTATGTCATGAAACGCGTGATAGAGGTTGTTTTCAAGAAAGAACACCAGA
>JAHELQ010000638.1 GCA_024644125.1 Candidatus Aminicenantota bacterium
GTGCCCTTAAGCCAGGTGTCTCCCTGTTTGGGGCTGACAAATCCGATACCCGCTTTTGAAAATATGTCCGGATTGATGGTGGCTTGTCGCCTGTCGATGAGAGAATCGGGAGGTGTCTGCATCTGCATCATTGGCTGGCCGGCTACGATGGTAAACGGGAAATCGCTCTGATCGGTGAAAGTATTCATGCTGCCTTGCTCCACCAATTTGATGGCGTATCCCTTGCCCGGTTGCGCTTTACCTCCGTCGTGTTGTCCGACGGTCCAGGGGTGGAAGCCTTTGGTGGGCGGGACATCATTGGCGATGACCCCGATCTTGACGTTGTTGAACATCAAGACAATCCGCAAATTGGCTGTAATTCCCGACGTTACCCAGGTGATATTCTTCACGCTTCCGAGAGTCCATTCTTCATTGCCGTTGGGAACATTCACCTTGATCATTTTGGCGTCCAGGGCCGAAAAAACAAGTAAAAACAATAACGTTGGTATGAATCGTCTCATTGATCCTCCTGATATATAAAGATATATATATTTAAGAAAAAATCTCATTCGCGTGATATTTAATTAAATAAAAATAAAATCTTAGTGAGTGGCACTCATAAAAATGTAAATAATTTTATTTAAGCACTTGCGTGAACTCTACTTTTGTAGTATATTTATGTATCGGCAAAAATTGCTGAAGAAAAAACTATTTAATCTAAACATGTAACGTTTGAGGAGGTTATTATGAAAATTCAACCATTGGATGAACGTTTATTGGTAGAACCTACCGAATGGGAAGAAAAAGTCGGTTCTATTTTGATTCCTGATACAGCCAAAGAGAAACCGCAGATCGGCAAAGTTGTCGCCGTGGGTACAGACGAAGAACTTAAAAAAATGTTCAAAGAAGGCGACCAGGTATTATTCGGAAAATACGCCGGCGATGAGATTAAAGTCGAAGGCAAAAAACACTTGATTATTTCCAGAGACAGCATCCTGGCAAAAGTGATGTAATAGTGCCAGAAGCTGCGTGATTTGAAAGGAGGAAAGATGGCAAAACAAATAATTTTAGGTGAAGAGGCCAGGCAGGCGATACTGAAAGGCATTGACCAACTGGCAAACACGGTAAAAGCGACCCTGGGACCCAGAGGTAGAAATATAGTGTTGGATAAAAAATTCGGTTCCCCAACCATCACCAAAGACGGCGTAACCGTTGCGAAAGAGATCGATCTCAAAGATCCTTATGAAAACATGGGCGCCCAGATGGTAAAAGAGGTTGCTTCCAAAACGTCCGATGTGGCAGGCGATGGTACCACCACAGCTACGGTGTTGGCCCAGAGCATTTACAAAGAGGGCTTGAAAATGGTGGCCGCAGGCGCGAATCCCACCTTGATCAAAAAAGGTATCGAGATGGGCGTAGCCAAAGTCGTCGAGGCATTGAGAGATTTGAGCCAGGATGTTTCCGGTAAGATGATCGCCCAGGTGGGCACCATTTCCGCCAACAACGATCTGTCCATCGGCGAGATTATCGCCGAAGCCATGGATAAAGTCGGCAAAGACGGCGTAATCACTGTCGAAGAGGGTAAAACCCTTGAAACCGTGCTGGAATTCGTGGAAGGTATGCAGTTCGACCGCGGCTTCCTGTCCCCCTATTTTGTCACAGACGCCGACCGTATGGTGGCTGAAATGGAAAATCCGTTCATTCTTTTGTATGAGAAAAAAATAAGCAATCTACGTGAGCTTCTTCCGCTATTGGAGCAGGTAGCCAAATCCGGCCGTCCTATGCTGATTATCGCTGAAGATCTCGAAGGCGAAGCTCTGGCCACTCTGGCGTTCAACAAAATCAGAGGCATCTTGAATGTCTGCGCCGTAAAGGCTCCGGGATTCGGCGATCGTCGCAAAGCGATGCTTGAAGATATCGCCACCCTCACCAATGGTCAGGTTATATCCGAGGATCTCGGTATGAAATTGGAAACGGTTTCCCTCCAGCATCTGGGAAGCGCTTCTAGAATCATTATCGACAAAGACACCACCACTATCGTCGAAGGCGCCGGTACCGAAAATGCGATCAAAGCTAGAATCAAACAGATCAAGGTGCAGATCGACGACACATCATCCGACTATGACCGGGAAAAACTCCAGGAACGGTTGGCAAAACTGTCCGGCGGCGTGGCTGTAATTCGCGTCGGCGCTGCAACCGAAACCGAATTGAAAGAAAAGAAAGCCAGAGTGGAAGATGCTATGCACGCCACCAAAGCGGCTGTCGAAGAGGGGATCGTTCCCGGCGGCGGTATCGCGTTGCTCAAGAGCATTAACGTCTTGAACGACTTACAGTTGGAAGGCGATATGCAGTTTGGTATCAACATCCTGCTCAAAGCCCTTGAGGCTCCTTTGCGTCAGATTGCCGCCAATGCCGGCCACGAAGGCGCTACCATCATTGAGAAGGTCAAGAATTCAAAAGAGAAATATTATGGATTCGACGCTTTAAACGAAAAATACACCGATATGATTTCCGCAGGTATTATCGATCCAACCAAAGTGGTTCGCACCGCGTTGCAGAATTCATCGTCGGTCGCAGGTTTGCTGCTGACCACCGAAGGATTGGTGGCTGAAATGCCGGAAGACGAAAAATCCGGTATGCCCGCCATGCCTCCCGGCGGCGGTATGTATTAAGTCTAGAGTATTCAAAACTTTCAATATAGCCCGGGCTTTACGGCCCGGGCTTTTTTTTTCGTAATTTTTCCATATTGTTCCTATTTAAAACGGTCTGGTTTGTGGTAGCCAACTATGATATACTTTTCATTAACTGGAGATAATGGAAATGAAACTTGAAGTATTGGATCCCGAACGTTGTATTGGTTGCCAGAGTTGTATGTTCGCATGCAGCCGCCGGGCCGGAGCCGCGGGACTGTCGAAATCCTGTATCGGTGTCAGGTCTGTCGGCGGAATGGCGAAAGGGTTTGTCATTGTCGTCTGCCGCGCGTGTGACGATCCCCCGTGCGCCAAAGTCTGCCCAACCGGCGCGCTGGAACTG
>JAHELQ010000138.1 GCA_024644125.1 Candidatus Aminicenantota bacterium
GAGGTGAATGGGGATTCGGGGATTCGGACCACGTTTCATTGCGAATCGTTCAAGCGGGAAGTTCTGGCGTCGGCGAAACTTCAGGCTATGAAAATCCAGAATGAGATGAAGGATATCGATAAGCTTTCGGATAATGAGGCGCTCATTTTGAAACGGAAATTGTCCGCGATTTTAGAGCTGGACGAGCTTGGGCTTTAGTTACAACTGATCGTATCTGAGCCTGTATTGGGCGGGGGTTTGTTCCCGCCCTTATAGACCGGTTTAGTTGAGGTCGATGGCGTCTTCTTCCATGTCTTCTTCTTCGTTGTAACCGACTAGCTCATCCTGGTCTTCGATGAAAATTCGTCCGCCGCAGTCCTCTTCGTAGGAGAGGCAACACATGAGGCGGCCGCATTGGCCGGAGATTTTCAGGGGGTTCATGTTGAGGTTCTGCTTCTTGGCCATTTGCAAGGTGATGGGCTCGATGTTGTTGAGGAAGATCTTGCAACAGAGCTGGCGACCGCAAATGCCGATGCCGCCGATCATCTTGGCCTCGTCGCGGATGCCGATCTGCCGCATCTCGATTCTCATCTTGAACTTCTTGGCCAGGTCTTTGACCAGATCGCGGAAATCGATGCGCCCTTCGGAGGAAAAGTAGAAGATGGCTTTGCGCTCCGAAGTGAAAAACCGTACCCGGATGAGTTTGATGGGGATTTCGCGCTCTTTTATTTTCTGGAGGCAGAAATCGTAGGCCTTTTTCTCGTCCATTTTTTTGCGCTCGAAATTCTCCAGGTCTTTGATGGAGGCGACCCTCAGGATCTCGGGGATGCAGGAGAGGTTCTTGATCTCGTTAAACATCTGGCCGAAGGACTTGACTACCCTGCCCAATTCCTCGCCGGTCAGGGATTTGATGATCACGCGGTCCGTGGCCTTGATTTCACACTCTTTAGTCTTGAAATGCAATACGTCTTTACTGCCTTCTATTTCAACGGTAATCACTCTGTACATGGTTTACCTCTTTCATGGTGTAACTCTTGATAAATTCGAGAACCAGGATTTTGGTATTCAGGTTACGCTTAATGTCCCTGAATAGAAGTTCCATCCGCTGGATCAGATACAATACCTTCGGCATCGGGATCTGCTCGCACAAATTCATCAAAGTTTCCTTATTATCTATATTAATCACAAACTCGCTTTCTTTGTCAATATGAAGTAACATTATATCGCGCAATAACAAAGAAAGCAAATTTACTTGTTCGGTAAAATATTCGAGGAACGAATCGCGGCTGCGGCTGCGGGTATTGAGGTCCAAAAGAATTTCATCCACATCGGTTTTATTTGTCAGGTTGATTAAAATTTTGAGGCTGAGCTGGCGTTTTTTCATGAGTTCGTCGAAATTTCCTTCGATGATGTCTTCGATGCCTGACTGGCCGAGATAGGACATCAACTCCGCCTGGGAGTCGTCGATGCCTTTTTGCAGGAAAAAAGCTTTGAGTTCCGCCTGGGTGGGCAGGGTGAAGTTCAGGATCTGGCAGCGGGATTTGATGGTGGGCAGGAGGTTGTTGAGGTTTTTGGTGAGGAGGATGAACATGGTTGATTCGGCAGGTTCTTCCAGGACTTTGAGGAAGGCGTTGGCGGAATTTTCGTTCATTTTTTGGGCGTCTTTGATGATGAAGATCTTTTTTTTGCCCATGAGGGGGCGACGGTAATTGTCCTCTTTGAGGAACACGATTTGCTCTTTTTTATAGAATTGGCCTTCGGGAGTGATGATTTTGAGATCGGGAAAGATTTCCCTGTCGATTTCTTCGCAATGGCGGCAGGCGCCGCAGAAGTCTTCGTCGCGGTCCAGGCATTGGATGGCTTTGGCGAAAGCGACGGCGAAGCTCAGGGTGTTGGCTGCGGCCGAGCCGGAGAAGATCATGCTGTAGGGTATGTTGTCGTTTCTCAGATAACTGTACAGAATACTTTTTATACGTTTATTACCGATTAGTTGGTTCAGTCCCATTTTTCACCTTTTTTTCCAGATATTTGGCTGTAGACGATTGTTCGTTATGGATGATTCCTTCGGGAATCCCTTGATAAAGTACCTGTCCCCCGCGTTTTCCGCCGCCGGGGCCCATGTCGATGATATAATCGGCGGCGCGGATGATGTCGAGGTTGTGTTCGATGATGACGATAGTGTCGCCACGGGTCGCCAGGGCGCCGATTACGTCGATGAGTTTCTGGATGTCGCCGAAGTGGAGGCCGACGGTAGGTTCGTCCAATAGGTAGACGGTGCGCTTCGGCGATACGCGGGAGAGTTCGCGGCTCAATTTTATGCGTTGGGATTCGCCGCCGGAGAGGGTGGCGGAATTCTGGCCCAATTCCAGATAATCGAGCCCGACATTCAAGAGTATTTCGAGCTTTTTGGCGATGTAGGGGATGGGTTTGAAGAGCTCGTAGGCCTCGGCTACGGTCAACGAGAGGATGCCGGAGATGCTCTGGCCTTTGTATTTTATTTTGAGGGTTTCGGAGTTGAAGCGGTTGCCGTCGCAGACGGGACAGGTGACCTCCAATTGGGGTAAAAAGCTCATCTCCAGCTTCTTTGTGCCCATGCCTCCGCAACTTTCGCAGCGGCCGCCGCTGACGTTGAAGCTAAAGCGGCTGGGTCCGTAGCCCCGCATTTTGGCTTCCGGGAGCGCGGCGAAGAGTTCGCGGATCACGGGCATCAGGTTGACGTAGGTGGCGGGACAGGAGCGGGGATTTTTTCCGATGGCGGTTTGGTCCACCATCAAGACGCGGTGGATGTCGCCATCCCAATCGATGGCATCGATATGGAAGCGGGGGCTCTTGACGGGGATGCCGTCGAGGCGGTTCTTGAGGGCGGGGTATAACGCGTCGTTGACCAGGGAGCTCTTGCCGGAGCCGGAGACGCCGCTGACGACTGTCAGCGCTCCGCAAGGGATGGAGACGTCGATGTTTTGTATATTGTTGACGGATACGCCTGTGAGGCGGATGGTCCCATAGTCTTTTGATTGGGGGCGTTTATTGAAGCGGATCTGGCGGCGGCCGAAGAGATAGTCGGAGGTAAGGGATTGGGCGGCGTTTGGGAAATCGGCGATGGGGCCTGCATAGACGATATATCCGCCTTTTTTGCCGGAGCCGGGGCCCAGATCGACGATGAAGTCTGAGGCGCGGATGGTGTTTTCGTCGTGTTCGACGATAATGACTGTGTTGCCCTTTTCCTTGAGCCGGCGCAGGATGTCCAGGAGATTTTCCAACTCCGCCATGTGCATGCCGATGGAGGGTTCGTCCAGGATGTAGAGGATTCCACTTAATTGGAAGCCGATCTGCGATACCAACCGGGTGCGTTGCAGTTCGCCGCCGGATAGGGTGTCTATCTTGCGGTTCAGGGAGATGTAGTCGAGATTGAGTTTGATAAAGGATTCCAACCGCTGGTTGATTTGGGGAAGCACGGGATCGAGGATGGCCCGCTCGCGGGGATCGAGGGTCAGGCTTGTGAAAAATCGATGGAGCTCCCCCACCTCCATGTCGCCCAGATCAATGATGGAATGGTCCCGGAAGGTGAACGAGAGAGCTTCGGGATTCAAGCCTTTGCCAATACATTGGAGGCAGGGCTCGCCGTTTGGACCGGTTCCGGAGCCTTCGCAGGCGGGACAGGCGCCTACCGGCGAATTAAAGGAGAAAGTGGCCGGTTGTGGCTGCCGCAGGCTTATATTGCATGTGGGACAGAAGAGTTTTTGAGAAAAGAATAATTCCTCGCCGTCGCAGCGGACGATCACTTCGCCGTCGCCTTCGAAATTGGCCAGGGCGATGCTCTCTTGCAGTTGCCGGCGACTGTCCTCATCGATCTCGATGGCGTCGATCTGGATGGCGATATCGTGTTTTTGGTTGCGGTTCAGATCCGGCGGCGCATCAAGGTAATGCATGGCGCCGTCGATTTGGGCCTTCAAGAAGCCCCGCTTGAGATAACGCTCTAGAAGCGATTGGAACTGGCCTTTGCGGTTGCGCACCACGGGCGCCAGGATGATGGCTACCTTTCCTTCAAGGGTATCGTAGAGGTGGTCGAACAACTCGTTTGGGGAGAAGGACGCGATTTTTTTACCGCAGTTGGGACAATGGGCCCGCGCCACTCTGGCGAATAGCAAGCGCAGGTATTGACTCACCTCGGAGATGGTGCCAACTGTGGAATTGTAATAATAGGAGGAGTGTTTTTGGTCGATGGAGATGGCGGGGGAAATTCCGCGGATGGTCCGCACCTCGGGTTTTTCCAGGGATTTGATGTATTGGCGGGCATAGACCGACAACGATTCAAGGTAGCGGCGCTGCCCCTCCTGGAAGATGGTATCGTAGGCTAGAGTTGACTTGCCGGAGCCGGACACCCCGGTTATTGTCACCAATTGCCTCTTGGGAATCTTCAAATCAAAATGTTTCAGGTTGTGTTTCCCGGCGTCTATGATCTCTATGTCCTGCATTCTCGTTTTATACCGCATCCAATGTGGGAAAATTATAGCACAAAACCGGACCATTCGCCACAAACCTAAAAGATCCGGCATAATTGACAGAATTCAATAAAAAGTACTTGAAAATTTCTTTTTTTCATGTAAAATTTTAGGTTAATAGGAGTTGAATAAAGGAGTAGACTATGAAAAAACTATTTATTATCGGATTGCTAACAGTGACATTGTTGCTACCTTGCTTTGCACAGCAGAGTGATGCTGATAAAGAGGTCGCCAGGACGCAGGAGTTCATCCAGGCCACCCAGCAGAAAACACCGGAAGCAAGAATCGGCGCTCTTCAAGCTTACATCAAAAAATTTCCAGACACCACAAAACGTTGGACCATCCTCGCATACTATCAGTTAGCGGTCAACTTCATCCAGAAGAAAGACTACGGGAAATCGGCAGAATACGGTGAACAGGCGATGACCTATGGCGTTCCCACCGGCGAGCAAGCCCGGTTGAACCTCATTTTATCCGAAGCTTACGGCGTTAAAGATTCCCCCGTATATAACAAGACAAAAGCCCTGAAGCACGCTGAGAAAGCCATCGAGTTGGCCACAGACGACGCCCAGGTAAGAAACGCGGCACAGAAGATCAAAAAAGGTTTAACAGTGCCACCCCCTCCCAAAGAAACCCCGGAACAAAAAATGAAACGGTTGGTTTTGCAGGACGAGGATTTCAATTCAGCCATCTCCTATTTCAATACCCTGGGCGCTGCGGATAAAGAAAATCCCGTGATTTACGAAACCTATGCCTCCGCATTGTTCAAAAGCGGAAAATTCGACCAGGCGATCAGTATATACGAGACTCTGTACAAAAGCGAGAAGAAAGGAATCACCGCTTACAGATTGGCCGAATCATACGCCGCCAAAGCCAACAAGGTAAAGAGCTTCAACGACAAGGCCGTCCGCATGTACATCGAGGCCGGATCGCTTTATGAAACCGAAGGCAGCGGCAATCAGAAGACAGCCATCGCCAAAGGCAAACGGCAACTCTTCATCAAGTACGATTATTTCTCTAAGATGGAAGCATACAACGAAAAGTTGAAAAAGAACCAGTCGTCAGCATCCAAAAACGAAGCGGCCATCGCGCAGGTCAAACGGGAGTTGCGTAAGCATCAGCGTCATATGAGAAATACCTACGAAGGGATCGAACCTCCGCAGTATGAATACGACAAAGAAGCTGAATTGGAAAAGAAGATCCAGATGTTGCAGTCCGGCGGCAGCGCTGATTTGACAACTGAAAGAGACGAACTGAAAAAAGAAGAAACCCGGATTTCCAAAGAATTTGACGATCTGGTAAAAAAAGTCAAAGCTGAAATGTAAATGATAATCATAAAAAAGAAGGCGATGATATCATCGCCTTCTTTTTATATATAGGATGAAAGGTAAGAAAATATTTCAAGGTGTGAAACCCGGATCTCATTCATTTCATCTAAATAAGGGTAAAAAGAGAGTAATCAAGGAGCTGTGATGAACAAGGTGGTAAAGATCGTATCGATCCTCATTATAATTGGAGCTATAGTATTTGCTGGCTATAAGCTTATGACCGACGACGAAAAACAAGACGGCGCCGAAATAGTCAAGGCCGACACATCCCAGGATGATGGAGAAAAAGTCGAAGCGCCCCTCCCGGTAAAAGTCATCAGTGTCAAAAAGGGAGGGCTCCCTCTCAGGCTTCGCGTATCGGCCACCGCGGATGTGTGGGAAAAAACGATGATGAAATCCGAGGTCCGTGGGAATATCCAGTCCATCCACTCCTCAGTGGGCGATTATGTCAAAAAGGGGCAATTGTTGGTGAAGATAGACGACCGCGAATTGAAATTGGAATTGGAAAAGGCGAAAACCGCCAAACTCAAAGCTTTGTCGGACTTTTTGGTTAAAGAGGATACCAACATGACGACCTCCCAGGAGTTATCGCCGGAAAAGCAGAAGGCGTTATCGGTAGTCAAAGAACAATATCTCGAAGCCCTTGATTTGTTTTCCAAAGGAAAGATGAACGAGACAGCCTTCGAAAAAATCAGCGATGAATACGAGAAGAGCATGGTCTTCTCCGGGGAATTGCGGGAGGAAATCCGCAAGGCCCAGGAAGGATTGTCAAACGCCACTCTCACAGTGAAACAAAAAGAGCTGGATATCAACAGGACATATATCCGCGCGCCGTTCAACGGCATCATCGCCGAATTGACCATCAGCACCGGCGAGATTATCAACGCCGGCCAGGACCTGTTGAAGATCGTGAATCTGGAATCGTTATACTTGCGGGGCTACGCTCTTGAATCAGAAATTCGCCATCTATCGGTTGGAACCCAGGTGCGCGTGCGCTTCGACTCCTTTCCCGGGACTTTTTTCCGCGGTAAACTCGATGCCATCAGCCCGGAGATCGATCCAGACAAAAAAACCATTACCATTTTTATTGACATGGACAACAAAGAAGGAAAAATCCTGCCCGGCATGCACGCCGAGATCGACATCGAATACAAAGTGTTTGAAGATGTGGTCAAAGTCCCCATCAAGGCGGTGGTCTCAAGGCAGGAACGGACATTGGTCTTCAAGGTGGAAGACGATGTCGCTTTGTGGACCTATGTTGACGTTGGAGCCAAAAACGACGAGGAATGGCAGATTCTCACCGGCCTTGAAGAGGGCGAACAGGTGGTGGTCGAAGGCCAGCTCACCCTGGCTCACCAGTCGAAGGTAAAAGTGGTTCAATGAGTATCATCAATACGTCGGTCAGACGTCCGGTCGGGACAATCATGTTTTTTATCGGCGTGCTCTTGTTGGGGTATATCTCCTTATCTAAACTATCCATCAACCTGCTCCCGAATTTAAGCTACCCGAAATTGTCAATCCTGACGGAATATCCCGGTTCAGGACCTGAAGAAATCGAAAAGTTCATCACAACCAAGCTCGAAGGCCCTCTCTCTTCAATTCCCGGGATCAAAAAAATCGATTCCATATCGAGGGAGGGAATCTCCATCGTGACCCTGGAGTTTCATTGGGGCTCGGATATGGATTTCGCCCTGCTACACGCCAAAGAAAAGACAGAAGAGGTTCGCCGGGAACTCCCGGATGATTGTGATTCGCCGGTGATCCTCGAGTGGGATCCCACCTCCTCCCCTATCCTGATCGCCACCATCAGGAATGAGGGGCGTAAACTCAAAGAGATCAAGGAAACCGCCGAATACATTATCAAACCGCGGCTGGAGCAATTGGAAGGCATCTCCAGAGTGGAGATCCGCGGCGGGGACGAGGAGGAGATCTCGGTAGAGATCGATCCGGAATTGGTCAAAAACCTCGGCATCACGCTCTCGGAAGTGGCGAGCGCCATCGAGAGCAACAATATATTTATTCCAGGCGGCACTATTAAAAAGAACAAATTCCGGTATACCTTGAAAATCGACGGCGAACTCGATACACCCGAAGAGATGGAGGAGGTGGTGGTTCGCCAGCAACAGGGTAGAAGCATTCAGGTCAAGGACATTGGCCGGGTGTTTTACAAAAACAAATTGAAACAGGGGGATATCCGTTTCAATTCAAATTCCTCCATCGCAATGTTGGTTTACACGGAGGCCGGCGGCAATACGGTTAACGCCACAAAAAAAGTGGAAGAGGCGTTCACCAGCCTGTCTCAAGAGTTTGAAGGCTTCGATTTCCATATTATCTCAAAAGAGGCGAACCTGATTATCTCATCCATCAATTCATTGAAGTCCTCGTTATTCCTCGGAGCCATCCTGGCATTCCTTGTTTTGTTATTATTCTTGCAAAACTACCGCGACCCGCTGTTGGTTTCCACCGTTATCCCCATCTCCATCATCTCCACCTTCGTGTTGATGTTCGCGTTCGACGTGAATATCAATATAATGTCGTTGGGAGGACTGGTATTGGGAGTCGGTATGTTTGTGGACAATTCCATTATCGTGCTGGAATCGATTTTCCGCCACAGGGACGACAAACAGATAATCGACTCGGTTATCGAGGGCGCGAAAGAGGTGAGCGGCGCCATTTCCGCCTCCACATTCACCACCATCTCTATCTTCCTGCCGGTCATCTACCTGTACGGCATCACGGGCAAACTGTTTCGCGACCAGGCGTTGACGGTTTCATTCTCGCTGGTGTCGTCTTTGGTAGTGGCAATCACTTTACTTCCTGCCCTATCGGCGTTCAAAACCGTATTTCATACCAATTTTTCCGTCGCGTTCCCGGAACCGGGCAAAAAAAGATGGTTCCATTTTCCCCTCAAGGGATTGAACCACATCGTGATGTTTCCCTTGAGAATTGCGGGCACTATTATCTATTTCATCGCAGCCGCCTTGTTCCTGGCGATCAAATACTTCCTGAAGGGTTGCGGGCGATTGTTCGACTTAATCCTAAAGCCTGTATATAAGTTATTCAACAACTCCTATCGCATTTTCGACGATTTTTACCACCGGATACTGGAAAAACTTCTGGATAAAAAAATATATGCGGTGATCATCAGCGGCGGCATCCTTGTGTTGATGATCCTGGGATACTTCGCTCTGGACAAGGAACTTCTTCCCACTCCGGACAGCCCGAAGTTCGAGATCAAGGCCTCCACGATCCCCTCTTACGGTTTCGAGGACACCAACGCTGTCGCCGCCTCCATAGAGGATAAACTCAGAAAGATCGACGGCGTGGAATTCGTATTTTCACAAGCCGGCGCGGTCTCGCAGTTTACCGCCAGAAGCGAGGATTTCTCCGTCAACAATATCCATTTCATCGTCCAGTGCCAGAGCCCGGAACTTCGCAGCCGCGCCATGAAAACGGCGCAACTTATCCTGGACAACGAGGACCTGCTCAATTATTCGATGTTTCTGGAGAAGAACACTCTCTCGCAATACCTATCGATGGAGGGCGACAACTTTCAGATCAAGGTCTTCTATGAAGATCTGGAAACGGGTAAACTAGCGGTAAACCGGATCATGGAGCAAATCCGCGGCATGGAAGGGCTTTCGGACTTGAAAACCTCGTTGTCGGAGGGAAAGCCATTGATGTCGTTACGATTTAAACAAGATCTCCTGGACCAACTGAATATCCCTAAAAACGCCATATCCTATTTCATCCGGCAGGCGGTCAGCGGCGAAAACGCCGGCACTCTAAAAAAAATCCAGAAAAGCTTCGATATATTCGTCCGCATTCCATCCGACGGCATCATCGATTTGAGGAATATGCTAAACTTGCCTATCAGTGTCAACGATAGCGTTTATTACCTGAAGGACCTGGTGGAAGTTACGGA
This sequence comes from Candidatus Aminicenantota bacterium, assembly GCA_024644125.1. Taxonomy (GTDB): domain Bacteria; phylum Acidobacteriota; class Aminicenantia; order UBA2199; family UBA2199; genus JAHELQ01. Next base: position 9,735 of record JAHELQ010000138.1, read on the forward strand.
GCAACCGTCCATCAAAGAGATCGAGCGGGAATCGCAAGAGCGGTTCTTCATGATCTCCGCCCGGTCCGACGCCAGTAAGCTGGAAAAAATCATTTCCAGTGTGGGCGAAAAGCTCGAACGTATCCAATTGCCGGCCAATACCCGTTACAACTTCTCCGGCGAGGAGGAGGAACGTAAAAAAGCGTTCGACTCCCTGCAAGAAGCCATCATACTGGCCATTCTCCTGGTGTACATGATCATGGCGGCCAAGTTCGAAAACATCATCCAGCCGTTCATCATCATGCTCACGGTCCCGATGGGATTGATCGGGGCATTCCTGTTCCTGTTGATTTCCGGCAACACCTTGAATATTATCTCGGGCATCGGTATTCTTGTGCTTATCGGTATAGGGGTGAACGACGCCATTGTCAAGGTGGAATACTCCAACCAATTGCGGGATGAAGGAATGCCGGTGCGGGAGGCTGTGCTCACCGCCTCGCGGGTCCGGTTGCGCCCCATTTTGATGACAACGTTTACCACTATTTTCGGCCTGGTGCCCATGGCGTTGATGACTCAAGCCGGCTCGGAATTGCAGCGGCCGTTGGCGCTGGTGATCATCGGCGGACTGTTGTTCACCACATTCTTGACCCTGATATTGATTCCGGTGTCTTATGAATTTGTAGAAACCCAGAAAACGAAACGTATGGACCGTAAAAAAGGATAATCCCATATGGAAAAAATTATAAACCGGCCGGTATTGGCTACGATGTTTTTTATTATCATGATCGTTCTGGGGGTCTACTCCTACAACGACATGCCCATCGAATTGGTACCGGATCCGGAAGAACAACTGCCCTCGCTCAATGTCATTTACACCTGGAGCGGAGCCTCCCCGGACATGATCTTGCGGAAAGTCCTGATTCCGGCCGAGAACGAGATCATGCAAATCAAAGGGGTGGCCAAGATCAAAAGCCTCGCCACCCAGAATTCCGGGCAAATCGAAGTGGAGTTCAACCGGGATATCCGCATGGATTTCTCCTCGGTGGTGTTACGGGAACGCCTCAACCGGTTGCAACGCGATCTTCCGCCGCAAATCAACCGGCCATTAATCGAAAACTATGTACCGGAAGAATTTAAAAAAGAACCATTTTTCAATGTGGGAGTATACGGTAATTATTCCATTTACGGTCTGAAGCGGGTGGTGGAGCGTGAGATTTTCCCCTATTTGAAAGCCATCCAGGGTATCGAATCCATCGATATTTGGGGCGGGGTCGAACCGGAAATCAAAATCGAGACAAACATGGACCGACTGAAGTTGTACAATGTGTCGGTCTCCCTGATCATCAGCAAGATTTATCAGCATTTTTATTCTCTCCAGTCGGTCTCCATGAAACGCGCCGGAGACGAGGTCACCCTCTCGTTGACCGAATCGCCGGAAAAACTGCAGGAGTTGCAGAACATCGTCATTCTCGATCTGGAAAACCAGAAAGTCCTGGTGAAAGACATCGCGGA
>JAHELQ010000639.1 GCA_024644125.1 Candidatus Aminicenantota bacterium
TTGGTAAGTTTCTTAAGGAAGCTGACCGTGCCGGAATGGGCAATTGTACCGATGTTTTCGATCAGTTCTTTTTTGGTCATCCCGATGCCGGTGTCTTCGATGATTATTCTATTTTTTGATTTATCGAATGAAATGTCGATCCGTAACTCAGCTTCCTTGTCCGCGATTTCCTGATCGGTGAGAATTTCAAACTTTACCTTGTTCAGGGCATCCACGGCGTTTGAGATCAATTCCCGCAAGAAGACCTCTTTGTTTTTGTATAGGGAAAAAACGAGTATTTCCAGAAGTTGCTTGACTTCCGATTGAAATTCAAATTTTTCCGCTTGTTTCTCTGTCATGTTTCCTCCTGAAAAAAAGACATACTATTTTATATAATATAACATAGTCTTTGTCAAGTTTTTCTCAGTTGCTGCACTCATATTTTTTAAATGCATACATGTTTCCCCATCAATTTTTACTCCGGAATGATAGATCGGAATCGCTTCGGTGTTCGAGCAAAACGTATTTTTGGGGCTATTCGAGTAGGGAGGATGCGAATACGATCTCTACGCCTTCTTCCCTTATCCTTGGGATGGAATCGTGGACTGCCCGGAATGTAGTCTGAAAGGGATGGCCGATGGCGATCGCTTTGCCGTTCTTTTTCGCCTTCTGGATCAAGCGGGTGATCTGGTTGAGGGTGTACTCGTAGGTTGTGTCTCCGTTACCGATGTCTTCGAGGAATACATCGCGCTCCGCGGTTTTGATGTTCATGGCTTTGGCGGTTTGGAAGGCGACGGTGCGAGGGGTTGTTCGGGAATCGATAAAGAACAGACCTTCGGATTTTAGTACTTTCAGAACCATTACCATTTTTTGCTTGTCCGACGTGATAAGTGATCCCTGGTGGTTGTTGGTTCCTTTTGCGTATGGGATGGTCTGGCGAGCGGCTTCCAGCAAGGCACGGATGTCTGATTCGCTGGATTGGCGGGTGATGAAACGATCGACGGTATAGTCTATGGAATGACTGTTGAGCGGTTGCATCGGGAGATGGATGAGGGCTTCGATGTTATACATGTAGACCTGGCGTGCTTCATCGAAGGCATAAGGGGAAAACGGAAGGATCGACGCAGTGATGGGGATATCGAGTTTTTTTAATTCCAGAGCACCGAAGTCGTTATTGCCGATGTCGTCGATGATGAAAGCGATCCTTGGCTTCCGGGGGATTTTCTTTGCCGGTTGTGTTTCCTTTATTTGGAGTGATTGTGATTCCCTGATGATGGTCACCAAAATGATGTGGGTGATTTGCCGGTCTTTTTGTAAATTGTATAAATAGATGATGCGGTCGCTTAACTTACGAACTTCCGTAGTCACCAATTTTAGATTGTATTTGGGCAGTATGCCCTTTATTTTTTCCAATAAGGCCTTGTGCGTGGCTTCAGCGGTTTCCAATTTTATGTGGTATTGCTGCTGGGAATCCTTGAAGTAATCATATTTTATCTTTTCATGGTTGAGCATCGCCAGAAGGCGGGAATCGATGGATGTGTCGATTTTGTCTACGTTCCCCATTTTTTTGAGATGGACTATCTTTGTGAAAAGGAACGATGGTTTTCCATTGGAAAAATCGATGTACTCCAATAGACAAACGGTTATGACCGCTATGGTAATAAATGCGGTAAAGACTAAAACGGTAGATTTCTTTGAATTCGACTTTTTGCGTTTCGGGGGCATTACTGTTTTTCCAGCAATCGGTTGCAGGCGGCAATGAGTTGCTGCTCCTCCATGTCTTCAATCTCTTCGTGGGGCAATACCCCGGTTTCGCATATATTTTTGCCGTTAATATAAAATTGCGCTTCAGTCATCAATAAAGCGCTTCCGTCTTCCAACGGAATCTTTTTTAGCATGGTCGCCATGCCGGGGGTTGGGTTTCCCACAATGCGCATGCCGTTTTCCCGCAACAATGCTGCGAACAATTCGTTGTATAGAATGGTGGAAGAGCCGATGATAGCGGCAACGGATAGCTTCCTGGCCAGGGGTGAGCTAAATGTCACGGGCTCTTCCTTGTCTTTGGTCTTGATTGTCAATTGCCCTTTGGCGTTGGTAGTGAAGAAAAGGCGGCACATAGCCAAAAACGAGGCATAGTCTCCGGCGGAGTAGTTTCGCAAATCAATGATCAGCCGGGAAGGATTTTTCGCAATCTCTTTCTTCATGAAGGCCACGCTATCGCTGTTCATGGCTGGCACCCTCACCAGAGTGACCCCTGAATTCAATGTGACGGATGATAGAACGGGCCTCAGTTTGCCGGTTTTCAACGATACTAATTCGGGTTTGTCAGAATTTTCCCTGAATACGATCATTTTTTTCACTTCAGGGCCGTTCGAGAGCAACGAGAGGTACATCTCCCAATATGAGAGGGAGAACAAACTCTTCCCGTTGACAGCCTTGATAACGTCTCCTCGCCCGAGGCCCGCTTCGTAGGCCGGCGAGTCCGGGATCACGTCGGAAATGTAGAAGTAATTCATCACCCGTTGACCGAATATCCCGGCGCTATAAACGCTTCCATTGAAATGTAGGTCATACATCAACGCCTCGCCAGAACTTAGATAAGCGGAACAACGGTCCAACGAGCGCATCATGGCGGCAAACGCCCCGGGGAACTTTTCGGATGGATTTATTTCTTCGACATACCCGATTTTGATGAGGGCCGAAACTTCAGAGAAGAGCGATAGATAACGGTAGTCGGTTTTTTCGACTTTATGTGTCCGTTCGATTTTCGAGCCGGCGAATTGGGGAAAAAATACCAATACAATCAGCGCAAAAACGATTCGATAGCCAAGTTTTTTCATTCATTAACCTTATCGATGTATTGTATCACTTTTTTGTCAGCCACTTCAAGGGGTCCTGAGCCTGCACTTTCCTGCGGACTTCAAAATAGAGGGCCTTCGCTGTGGTGGATCCTGTGTCGCCGGCGATGGCGATTACCTCTCCGGTGTTGACGCTTGCTCCTTCGGCTTTCAATATTCTTTCGCAAT
>JAHELQ010000640.1 GCA_024644125.1 Candidatus Aminicenantota bacterium
GCATTGGCCCCCAATTCGCCTTTATTTTTCGATCCATCCAATTCCTGCATGATGCGGTCGATTCGTTTTTGGTTCAAAACGCTTTCGCCAATCAGGGCGGGCGCGATAATATGGTCGACGTTTTTAACGGCTTTCAATACTCCTTTGCCTTTGTACCGGGAGGAATCGTCATCTCTCAATTCCAGAGCTTCGTGTTTTCCTGTGGATGCGCCGGATGGAACTGCCGATCTGGTATATATTCCTGATTCCAGCACCAGCTCTACTTCGATTGTCGGATTTCCCCGGGAATCGAGTATTTCTCTTCCTTTGATTTCTACAATCTTCATGCTCATGTCCTTACGTTAGATTATGTTGAATTCTACCTGCTAGGCTTTCTTCCTGGCAGTTGCCTTATCGTCCGCATCAGCTTTCGCTTCGGATAACTCATGCTTAAAACCTTCTTTGGCACTGTCAATTAGAGTTTTTACCTGTTCCACCGCTTTTTCAGAAGTGACCTTCACGCTGTCGATCGCCTTCTGGGCTTCTTTGGTAATTTTCTCGTAATTATCCCTGGCTTCGTCTGTCAGTTTGTCAGTGATATCTTTAATTTTTTTTCTTGCTTCTTCACCCGACTGAGGGGCAAACAGCAGTGCCAGACCAGCTCCAATCGCAGCACCTGTTAAAAAAGTGAATACGGTTCCTAAAAAAGTATGTTTTTCTTCAGCCATTTATTTCCCTCCTCTGCGTTTTTTTACTAAATTCCATCCAAACCGGATCGCTGGCACAATAGCCAGTATTCCGGCAGATTTTTTCAAGAAATTGTGGTTGATCATACCGATTGCATTGGAAACAAAATCTACCGTGTTTTTGGAAGATTCAATGATAGCTCCTATTTTTTCCGTTTGGCTGTCCACTTTTTCCCCGATATGCTGCAATTGATGTGTCAATGTTCGAAATTCCGAAGATGTCTTTTCAAGGTCGATGAGCAGGGATTTTAGTTGATTGATTGCGGGAATGAGGTTGATGACAAGTAGCAAAAAGCCTAACGAAACAATTAGTGCGACAAGAAAAATTATTACTGTAGTAGCTTCCATGAATCACCCTATTTTCTTTATAAACTAAATTATAATATATAGATCTGTTATATTCAACAACAAAATAATTCCATTCCACATTTTACTGGTTAGCCTTCTAAAATTTTTCTCAAAAACGTTTCGAGATGTTCCGGTTTTTCCAGCGTTACAGTCACGGCGATGTTTTTTTTCTCAAAAAAAGGCGTGTGGGAGACTTTGATATATGCCGGAAGGTTCAATGCCTTTAGACGGTTTTGCCACTCGTCTTCGGCCCGGGCGGCCATGGGGTAACGGAGTCTGGTGATGGCCTGGATTATTGCCTGTTGCGGTTTTTTCAATTGGGATTGCGATTCGAAGTTTATTGCCGCTAAAATTTTTTCCACCGTGGTTTTGTCACGGAAGCAAATTTCTTCTAATATTTCAAGAATTTGCAGGCATTGACTCGACGTGAAGGGGATGCTCTGGAACAAAATGATGGCGGAGGGCCTATCGACTTCATCCAGATCGCAAATTCTCAAGGCGGTTTTCAAGTTTACCGCGTCATGAGACAAGAGGTGCCGGAATTGAGGACTGAGCAGAAGATCGATTTTGGATCGCAGGTCCCGGTTGACGTTGATATCCAGTTTGACCCGCCGGTATATGCCTGCGGGTTCCGATACTGTCAGTATTCGTTGCACAAATATGAGCTTTTCCAGCAGATTGAGGGAGAACAGCGCGTTGGCGATATTGTAATTCAAGCAGAGGGCGTCGCCGCGCGTGAGTTCGCCTGTCAATACTGTTACCCGGCCGGTTCCCCGGGACAGGAAAAAACGGTAGACATCGAAGCCGGCCAGGATACTATTGTCCGGCGAGACGACAATCAAAGGAAGAGACGAGAATGGTTCGACCTGCCGGAACCGTTCCGTGATATCGGCGGGGAAGGAGATGTCGAAGAAAGGTTCGGGATGAAGAGTTTCCAGAACTACTTCCTGGGGCTTGAGGTCACTGAACGAATTCAGGATCGGCTGGATCATTGTATCCCTGTCCGCAAACCCGGGCCGATGTTGATGACAAAGGCCTGTCCCCCTGCCCTGCAAATTGCTTCGGCCACTTCCCGCTGTTTCCCGGGACAGAAGGCAAACATACATCCGCCCTCGCCCGAGCCGTTGATTTTGGCGGACATGGCTCCGGCGGCGAGCGATGTCTCGATCATCGATTCAATTTTTGGGTTCGATATATTTAATTTAGAGCGAAGAACCTCATGATGATCATTCATAAGGGCGGCGATTTTTTTTACTTCGACCTGAGGTGCGCCCAAGACCTCTCGCGCCCTTGCGGTTATGAAACGGTTTGTCAGTACGGCTTCCAGGTATGGACGGGCTTCGGTTGAAATTTTTGCGAATAAAGGTTGCGCTTCTGCTAATTGGATGTCGGCGTTTTTTGAAAACTTCATCAGCGTCGCAAGCTCTCTTAATCCCTGTTCCTGTCCGCCACGAATCCGTTTCAAGGTTTTTTGGGTATCCTTGGGCTGCATGGAGTCTCCCAAAACGAATTGCCTGACGTCGCCGCCGTATGGCAGCGGAGTGACCTCCATATTGTTGGAGAAATCGATGTGAACGATTCCGCCTACCGCGGAAGTGTATTGATCCATTCTACCGCCGCTCTCGCCGAATTCGACGACTTCCGCCAGATATGCAAGCTCTCCAACGTCGATTGCGGGGATTTCCATCTTCCCGGGCGCCGCGCTCGCCTGCAATAAAAAACCCAGCCACGCTACCACCAGTGCGGAAGATGAAGATGTGCCGGCCTGTATCGGAATATTCCCCCGGATTGCGGCGGTAATTTTTTTGCCGTGAAATAATTGTTTTCGTTTTAACAGGTTGACGCAACTTCTTAAATAATCCCTGCGGTTTTCGTAGCAGATATCGCTGGAACTAAATGAAACCCGCCGCTCGAGATCCAGAAGATCCAGAT
>JAHELQ010000641.1 GCA_024644125.1 Candidatus Aminicenantota bacterium
CTCCAGCCTTTTTTCTTGAGTTCCCTGGCCTTCATTCTCTTCTGAATAACGACCTCTTTTTTCATGGATCTCCTTCACCGATGGGGAGAAAAACAGCGCGCGAGGGCATCGGTTGTAGCTCAATCTAACACACAGGGAGGTTCGCAAGCAAGTCATCATTTTCTATATGCAAAAAACCGACGGCCTTTCAGGCTACAAATGTCTCTTTAGACAATTCAGCGCCAATTCACTCCACCGGCGCAATCAGGACATCCCCAGAAACAATAGTAATTTCCGTACCCTGGGAAAAATCCCGGCAGAGTTTCTTGATTTCCCCATCTTTTTTAGCAAATTGTCGCTTGGCTCCGCACGCTCCTGTTCGACTCGGTTTCCTTTGTCCCCAAAAACCCGAAGGACGCGGATTTGCGGTTTCGGATGATTGAAGGCGGCGACATGTGGGAAATGCGGGAATAGATTTTTTTCCGCACACCTCTTCTGGCTAGAGCATAACACAAAGCGGTTTTCGGTTCAAGGATCAGGCAGCGACGGAAACTCTAGAACCCTATCGAACTGATCCCCGCCATCGTATTAATTTATTCCATCCCTTAAATCATGATGAAATCCTTGTCTTTAAATCCTCTCGTTCTTTTGCAAACTTCGTAACCTTCGCGGCATCCATCATCGTTGGTATTTCCCTCGATGGTTCGGAAGCAGCCATTCTGCGAATCGACATCGACAACGATGCCTGTATGTACCCAGTCTGTGGAGGAGCGCCGATTTAAAAAAATTGCACCCGGAAGGACTTTCTCTCTGTTTTCATCAGTATTGCCTCGAATAAAGCGTCCATTGCTCATGGCGCTGGTGGCTAAAAGGTCGCAAGAGAACGAAGTTTGAATAGGAAATGGGCAGCCGGCGCTCTTACACGCCTGGCCTAAAATATAGGAGACAAAACCGGCACACCATGGCCATTCCGCACCGTCTCGTCCCTTCATATACAACCTCACCCACGGCCCCCGGTTTTGGCCGCCGACCTCCCTCGGTCTTTCGCTTAAATGCTGTTCCGCATATTCCACCATCATCTCCGCGACAGTCATACCATTCGCCGGTATCTTCTTGATAGCTCGTCCCATAGGCCCAATCAAATGATCAGATGTATTTTTAGAAACGATTCCATCAACGTCCAATCCTTTCAATTCCTGAAATTGTCTAACCGCGCTTTCTGTCGCCGGGCCAAAATCACCATCGATGACAAGCGGTACGCCATTCAAGCACAATAATTCCTGAATCAGCCTCACCTGCGCCCCTTTACTCCCAATCACCACGGGGGCCTGGATCTGAAACGACTTCGGCAAATCGAACAAACCAGCCATAACTCACCTCCAATTGTTATACACTAAAATATTTCTACCACTAAATATAGTGCAATCCGGCAATTTTTCAATCAAAAAATAACCCTCGCGTTATTCGATGAAGCTGATGCTCAACTGATAGGAAAGATTGCCTGCTTCACTATTTATTCAGAGGACTGGATGAGTTCCAGGACTTTTTGGGAGAGTTGGGGGCGGGGGGCTTCGAATTGGGCGCGGGCTTTCCATTCCTCTTTGTCTGTGATGTCGGCCGAGAGTTTTTCGCCCAGTTTGAGGTCGCGGACAGTGACAACGCCTTTGGCTAGTTCGTCTTCGCCGAGAAGGAGAGCTACGGGGCAATTCTTTTTATCCGCGTAGGCAAGTTGTTTTTTGAGGTTGCGCTGGAAGCCGTAGTAGACTTCGGCAGGGATGCCGGATTGCCTCAGTTCCTGGGCGATCTTTTGGTATTCGGTCATCAGATGGTCGTCAAATACAACTACCAAAACCGGGCCGATAGCCCTGGCACCAATCTGGTTGGTCAGCATAAGAAGTTCAGCCAGGCGGTCTACGCCGATGGAGGCGCCGGTAGCGGGCACAGGCATGCCTAGAAGGTTGTTCACCAGGTTATCGTAACGACCGCCTCCGCAAATGGAACCAACCTTGCGCACGCGCCCTTTTTCGTCTTTATAGGTTTGCATCGATTCCACCTCGAAAACCGGGCCGGTGTAATAGGCCATGCCACGCACGAGGGTGGGATCGAAAATCACCCGGTCGTCGGCGAAACCGAGGGAGGAGAGGATGTCGTCGATCTTCCGGAGCTCTTCGATTCCTTGTTTCAGATCGATTCCATCTTTCTGGGAGTTGTCTAGATGCCGAAGGATCTCTGCGCGAGCGGCTTTTTCTGCGAACGTTTCCAGGAAGCCTGCAATCTTGTTGACAATGGATGCGTCGATGCCGAGGCCGAGAATCTGTCCGCCCGACTGGGGATCGATGCGGCCTTTGCCCAGTTCCAACTCCACTCCTTCGCGTCCAATCTTGTCCATCTTATCCACTACTCGCAGGATGTCCGCTTCGCCAGCAGAGGAAGAAATGCCAATGCCTTGCAAAAAGGAGCTGAGAATCTTTCTGTTGTTCACTTTGACGATGTAACTTTGCCGAGGAAGACCGATCGCTTCCAGGGCGTCGGAGAGAACCATCGCTACCTCGGCGTCCGAACCGGGCTCGGCTGTGCCGACGGAATCAAAGTCCATCTGCCAGAATTCTCTGAAACGGCCGGGATCGAGTTTGGCTTCGAAACGGTAGACGGGGCCGTACTGGTAACGGCGAAACAAGGGGGGACGCTGGGGGTTGATCTGTCCCCGCAAATGGTTGATCCAGAGTGTCTCGGCATAATGGCGGGCCAGGGGGGCTGTCAGGTCGTAGCGCATGGTGAGGTGGTGGTGTTCCATTACGGTGTGATCCGATTCATCTCGCAATTCCTTGCCGTCCTGCTGCAGAACAGGTTCTAGTTCCGGGTTTGGGAAGGAGTAGACTCCTTCGGCCACCGAATCGGAATCCGGGAGGTATTTGCCCAGGCAATCTGCGTATTCCAGAGCAGGGGTATCCCAGTGTTCAAAACCGTACGCTTTGTAAACACTGATGGCGGAGTTGACGATATGCCAGCGTAGTTGATTGAGA
>JAHELQ010000642.1 GCA_024644125.1 Candidatus Aminicenantota bacterium
CTTTGGTGAGGCGCCAGTAGGGCTCCAATTTATCGATGAGGGGGAAAAAACCGTCTTTTTGGATGTGGCCCAGCTTGACGTTTGACCAGAGACAGGGCTTCACGAATCCCTCTTCGTCGATCGCCATGGTCATGCCCCAGCAGGGGTTGTAAGATTTGTTGTAGTTGTAGTCATAAGGGTTGAAAGGCGGCTTGCCGTTGAATTCCGGGACAAAAGGGCAATGATCCGGATCATATTTACGGACCTTGATCAATGAGTGATCGTCCTCTTCTGTCAAATCGCCTTCGGAATGGTCCCGCTTAAAGAGGAAGACCTTCTCGATTTCATGGGTGACATACGTGAGGTAATCGAGGTTATCCAACACCATGACGGTTAGTCGCTCCAAGAACATCATTTTGATGGGGCTCTCGAAAAAATCCGGCAAATCGTGGCCTGCGGGGATGCGGCAGCCGAGGTTGGCGTCGATGAGCTGTCGCTCGAAGGCCTCTTGAGCCTGCCCCGCGATTTCCTCCCTGGAGAGGTGGAACACTTTGCCTCTGGAGATGTCGATGTAGGAGATATTGATAAGCCCCTCCTCCTTGATGACGCCGGGGAACAATTGGAATTTTGTTTGCTTTTGATTATCCATGATTATATCCTCTCACGCCGCCGAGCATTTTTACCCGGCAGATAAACTCCAGGAGTTCCTGCATTTCTTTTTTTCTTTGATCATCGCACACGAATCCGCATTTCCCGCCGCAACTGCCTTGAAGTTTGAAGAAGCAAAAATTGCAGAAATTCTGGTAAGGGCAGTCGTGGCACTCGTATTCCCGGCTGATGTCATTAATATGATTCCAGAGCTCGAAAATCGCTTCCGGGTTCAATCCATTATTGATATCGCCAATGACCATTGAAGTAGGGATTTTTTCGCACATATGAAAATTCCCGTCCACATCCACGAACAAGATCTCGGCGCCAGGAAAGCAGGTCTTGACGAACCGCGTCTTTTTCCAATGGTTGGTGAAATTGAAGGAATAGTCGGTGAACAAAGCTTTCAAGTAGTTGTCTTCCAACGGCGAGAGCTCGATACCCCGTTCCAATTTGCCGACGATTTTTTCTTTGAAATCTCTCAACTTGCTCTGCACCTGACGTTTGAGATCGGTCTTCATGTCTTCTGTGGACATTGCGTTCAATTCGACGGCCGATAGGTTGATCCGCCATTCGGGGTTGAACGACCAGATCATGCGGTACAGGTCATCCAATCGATCCCAATTGTGATAAGGGTGCATGGTGGCCAGGATCTTCACGCGGGGGTAGTGTTTCAACTTTTCCAATAGTTTGAGGATATCTGAGAAGCAACCGTCGCCGTTGCGATATACCCTTAATTTATCATGCTCTTCTTGCACTCCGTCGATAGAGAATTGGATGATGAAGTTATTGCGCACCAAAAAATCGATGAATTCATCGTTGCGGTAAAAAGTGCCGTTGGTGGTGAGGTAATATCCCACATGACAATCCTTCATTTTCTCCCTGGTTTCCTTTACCGCCTGGTAAACGAGGCCCGGCTCGAGACTGGGTTCGCCGCCATAAAAGCTGATGTTGAATTGGTTACGGGCCGTTGGAGAGGATTTCAATCCCTGGTAATAATCAATCGCTTTGGTCAAAATTTCAGGGGACATTGATTTGTTGGTATGATCCCGCGTGGGGTAGACTTCGGGATTGTAAAAACAATATTTGCAACGGAGATTGCAATTCTGAGTCAATTCCAATTTCAGCCGACTGTTTCTCCGGGCAATGAAATCGATGGCTTCGTCTTCGGATTTAGGGAATTTGTCGGTAGCGGTTTGTCTGGTATAGTGGGGGTTTTCCCTGAAATTTTTGAAGTGCCCTTCGTAGCCCGCCGGATACATTTGATTGACAAAGGGATCGAAGCAAATCTCGTACGTTTTATTTTTAAGTGTAGTTTCAAATTTAATAACGTCCATGGTTTCCTCGTTTCAAAGGTCGAAGGGTAGCCGGAAACCCGGCCACCCCGAAAAAAAAATCATTAACCGTTGGCGAATGCGGCCATATCAGAGGCCTGCGATTTTGCCACGGTACCACAATTGCAATTGCAATCATCGCCGAGCAGATCGTTCGGAGATCCTTTTCCGCCTTTGATGTCTCTGATTTCTTCAATTCTGAGTTCTTTTAACATAAAATCCTCCTAGAAATAGTTTTATTGTTCCTTTACAACAATGTTCAGTTACAACGACTTTCGGTTTTCAAAATGGTTGTATCACGTCAAAAGACTTACTACCAGAGCTTTTCTTTAATCTCGCTCGGCAGTGTTATACCATAACCGGGGGGCGATTAAAAGAGTCAAAAAATTAACATTTCCGAATTTGTTCTTATATTCGTGTTAATAATTTTAATTATTTTTTATTTTGCTTACAATGCAATATATTTTTGCACAAATAATCTACAAATGAAGATAATTGACAAAAAAACGCTGCAAAACGCTTTTTCCCGTAACCATTGTTTTCAGATTTTGAACTTCCATTGCACGATGCTTAATTCATAATCATATTCGGTTTAATGGAGGGACTGGAGAGAGTCGCCTCGAAGGAGGATTCCCGGCGGGAGCTGATGGGAGGGAAGCGGTCGAAGGGTAGCCGGAAGCCCGGCCACCCCGAAATAAGGTCAGCCGTTATCGGCGAATGTAGCCATATCGGAAGCCTGTGATTTTGCCACAGAACTAATACCGGGGCGTAGCGTCCGTGTTAGTCCGTAAACGTCCGTGTTCGTCCCTGAGCGGTTTGTTTTAATACGCGTTATCCACTTGATCCTTTGCTTTACGGATTGTAGCAGCAATCCGGGGTTTTGGCGTACAGGTTGCCGGATTGGTTCATGGCTTTCGCTCGGCAGTCGGGACAGATGAACTTGTATTCGCAGTCTTTGCAGGTTTCGATTTTGTCTTTGGTGAGGCGCCAGTAGGGCTCCAATTTATCGATGAGGGGGAAAAAACCGTCTTTTTGGATGT
>JAHELQ010000139.1 GCA_024644125.1 Candidatus Aminicenantota bacterium
ATTGAGGTGATGTTTCTTGCGGTATTCGCGCAAGGCTCTGGCCCATAGGCGGCGGCCTTTTTCAATGTTGAGTTGGTTCTCCCGTTTCTGGATGAATCCCAGGATATTTTTTTTGGCTTTACTGGTGACGACGAACCGCAACCAATCGGAGCTTGGGTTGTGGGATTTGGAGGTGAGGATCTCTACCACGTCGCCGGAATGCAACTGGAATTTGAGGGGGACCAGGTGTTCGTTGACGATGGCGCCGTTGCAGCGGTGTCCCACTTCGGTGTGGATGGCGTAGGCGAAGTCAATGGGAGTGGAGCCGGCCCTCAGATTGATGACTTTTCCCTTTGGGGTGAAGACGTAAATTTCGTTGGGGCGTAGGTCTTTTTTTACCAGAGTGAGGAAATCACGGGGATTGGGGTTGTTCTTGTGTGCCTCGATCATGTCCTGGAACCATTGGAGCCGGTGGTCGTTCTCCAGGGAGGCGACTCCTTCTTTGTAGCGCCAATGGGCGGCGATGCCTTCTTCGGCCATACGGTGCATTTCGCGGGTGCGGATCTGGATCTCAAATTTGATGCCCTCTTCGTTGAACAGGGTGGTGTGAATGGATTGGTATCCGTTGCTCTTGGGATTGGAAATGAAATCCCGCCAACGGGTGGGAATGGGGCGCCAATTGGAGTGCTGGAAGATTTCGCTCATAATGGCGTAACAATTGGCCACTGTGGTGGTGATGACGCGGAGGCCGATGAGGTCGTACACGCGGTCCAATTCGATGTTTTGTTTCTGCAATTTGCGGAAGATGGAGATTTCGCGTTTGATGCGGTAATGGATATCGCCTTTGATGTTGAGTTTGGCAAGGATCTTGACGATCTCTTTTTTGACGTTTTCCAGTTTCACATGGGCCCAGTCTTTTTTCTTCTGCAGTTCTTTGCTGATCCGCTGGTAATCTTCCGGATAGGCGTAGCGGAACGAGATGTTTTCCAGCTCGTCCTTGATCTTTCCCATCCCAAGGCGGTAAGCGATAGGGGCGTAGATGTCGAGGGTCTCCATGCTGATGCGTTTCTGCTTTTCCGGTTTCAGGGCATCGAGGGTTTTTACATTGTGAAGGCGGTCCGCCAGTTTGATGAGAATCACCCGTACATCGTTGGTCATGGCCACGATCATTTTTTTCAGGGTTTCTGCTTTGGCGTTTTCAGCGTCTATGCCGGAGATTTTCGATATTTTGGTGACGCCCCAGACCAGCTCGGCGATTTCGTCTCCGAAGAGATTTTCGATATCGTCCCTGGTGTAATCGGTATCTTCGATCACATCATGCAGCAACGCGGCGGAGATGGAGATTTCGTCCAGATGCATGTCCGCCAGAGTGGCAGCTACTTCCAGGGGGTGGATGATGTAGGGTTCGTTGGAGGCGCGGATTTGATTCATATGGGCGCTGGCGGCAATGGAGTAGGCTTTTTTCAGTAGTTCGGTATTGGCGTTTGGATAATAGCCCAGCACTTTTTCTTGCAATTCAAAATATCGCTTTATCATTTTCCCTACCCTAAAATATAACCTATTTTCACGCCGATAGCAACAGACGCCGCATTCGTGAAAAATTACCATTTCTCTGGCGGGAAACCGGTGGGAGTTGAAATATCATACTTATTATGATACATTGTAGCAAAATGAAAAGAAAACTGGTGGTATTTGCAAAATATTTGGGTATCGTTGCTTTTTACGGCATGCTGCTGGGAGTCTCTACTTTCGTTACCATGAGCTTGCTGATCAAAGGCGATGAAATTGTCGCCCCGTCGTTTGTGGGGAAAAACCTTGGGGAGGCTTATGAAATAGCGGCTTCCCAGGGGGTACACCTGAAAAAGATCGTGGGGTATTACGATACCCATTACGATCCACTGACCATTATCGATCAGTCACCCTCTCCGGGTACGCGGGTGAAGGAACGTTCGTTCGTGAAGGTGTTTGTCACTTCAGAAATGGTGGAGGTGATCATGCCGGATTTGGCGGGTCACAGTTTGAAAGAGATCGAGACCATTCTTCGGGAAAGCGACCTGCGCAAACGGTATGTATCTTATATGGAAGCCCCGGATGTACCGGTGGATTTTTTGATCGCCCAATCCTTTCCCGCCGGCGCCCGTATCCCCAGCGGTAGCGGTGTGGATATTTTAATCAGCAAAGGCCAACCTGAACAATCATTTATCATGCCGGATCTAATTGGAAAGGACATCGAATTGGTGCGTGTGTTTTTTGAACAAAAAGGCTTGAAGATTTCCAAAATTCTCGATATCCCCTACCCCGGTTTGAAGCCCGGAATCATCATCAAGCAGTTTCCTTCGTCTGGTTTTCGGATCAATTCCAAAAATCTGATCAATTTGCAAGTAAGCAGGTGAGATAAATGAACCCTATATTCCCTTCTATTTTATCCACAAATTTCTTCGACCTTGAATCCCGTTTGTCTGCGTTTGCGTCCAATGGTATCGAATACATTCATCTGGATGTCATGGACGGTCATTTTGTGGACAATATTTCATTCGGCCCTTCGGCAATCAAAGCGTTGAAATCGAAGTTTGATTTTAAAATCGATACCCACTTGATGGTGGACAATCCCGAAAAAATGATCCCAAAATATATCGAGGCAGGCTCGGAATGGGTCTCGTTTCATATTGAAACACAAAAAGATCACGCGGCTCTCATTCAGATGATTCACTCCCATGGATGTCAGGCGGGCATTGTCCTGAATCCTGATGCGGATGTGGAACGGGTGTTCCCGTTGTTACCGGATCTTGATTATGTTCTTCTTATGAGTGTGTTCCCCGGCTATGGCGGGCAAAAGTTCATCGAAGCCACAGTAGATCGCGTCGGGCTCTTGAAGGGGCATATCGATGAGCGGGGACTCGATTGTATGATTCAAGTGGACGGCGGCGTGAACGCCGACAATGCGCCGCGGCTCAAGGCCGCCGGAGCCGATCTGTTTGTTATCGGTACTTTTTTGTATAATTCGAATGATATAGAAAACACCATAAATATCGTTTTAAACCAAATAAATGGAGCTAAAAGATGAGAAAGCAACTTACGATTTTATTCATAATGGCGATGATAATGTTGAATGCCTGCGCGACCAAGAAGGACGTTATATTTACTCCTGAAGAGAGAGGGTCCGCCCAGAACATGTATGAGCAGGCCGTGAAGTATATCAAGAAGAACCCCGAACGGGCCCGCCTGATGTTTAAAGAAATCATGCAATTGTACCCGGACGATATTTATGCCAGACGGGCGAAGATCGGAATCGCAGACGCGTATTTCAAACAGAAAGATGCGGCATCGTTGATCGTTGCAGCCAGCGAGTACCAGGAATACGTCAATCTGTTCCCCAATTCCCCGGATGCCGCGTACGCGAAATTCCAGGTGGGGAAT
Organism: Candidatus Aminicenantota bacterium; assembly: GCA_024644125.1. Classification (GTDB taxonomy): domain Bacteria; phylum Acidobacteriota; class Aminicenantia; order UBA2199; family UBA2199; genus JAHELQ01. Next base: position 3,397 of record JAHELQ010000139.1, read on the forward strand.
TGTTATTTTAAGCAGATGCGTAAACCCGAACGCGATCAGACCAAAACTTTTGAAGCCATCAAAGCGTTTGAGAGTTTGATTAAAATGTACCCCGACACCAAAGAGGCGGAACAGGCGCGGAAAAATGTCGAGCTCGCCCGGCAAAACCTGGCCACTCATTATTATAGAATCGGTTATTATAATTATAAATACGGCGCCCTGCGAGGCGGTATCGCCCGCTTCAAGCAGGTGATCGACGAATACCCGGATTTCAAGCAGAACGCCCAGATGTTTTATTATGCCGGCAGGGCGTATTTCCTTTTGAGGGAATTCGATTCCGCCGTCTCATTCTTCCAGAAAGTGATCAATTCCTATCCCCAATCCAAATACGCTAAAAAATCAGTAAAAATGCTTGAGCAGGTGCAGAAAGCCAAAGAGAAACCAGTTCCAAAACCAGAGCAGCCGAAAAATTTAAAAATCGAAAAAGGTGATCAAGAATAAAGAGGGTATCCCCGAAGAGCCGGGAGTATATCTATTTAAGAAAAAAAACGGCGACATACTATATATCGGCAAAGCAAAAAACCTGAAAAAAAGGGTTGAGCAGTATTTCCAGAGGGCGGACCATCCGGTTGTCGGAAATCTGTTGAGGCAGGCGGACGACATCGAATTTGTGTTGACCGACGATGAACGGGATGCCCTCCTATTGGAATTCAATTTTATTCAAAATTACCAACCGCCATTCAATATCCGTCTGAAGGACGACAAGAGCTTCCCCTCCATCGAGATCACCATCAAGGATGAATGTCCAGGCATCTATTTCACCAGGAAACCGGCCCCGGGGAGTTTCACCTTTGGGCCTATTACCAGCGCCCGAAAAACCCGGGATCTTATCGACATGGCGACCCGCCTCTTCCAGATCCGGTCTTGCTACGATTCCCTCTTCAAGAAAGGGGTTGCGTGTTTGTATTATCACATCGGCCGCTGCTCGGCACCGTGCGCCGGCATAGAGTCTCTGGACGATTACCGGCTTCGGGTGAAAGACGCGGTCTCCTTTTTAAAAGGTGACAAGGCCCGGATTCTACGCTCCCTGCAGCGGCGGATGAAGCAATTGGCGGAGCAATTGAAATTCGAAGAGGCCCAGCAATTGAAAGAGGATATCGGTTTGATCGAAGGCTTCGATCTTGACTCGTACATCTCCACACATGTGGCCGCCGACTATGATGTGGTTGCCGTCAATGTGGCGGATAGGGAGATTTTCGCCGTCCAATTTTCAGTAATCAATGGTAAGGTCAGGCGGCGAGAATATTTCGATTTTGATTGGTTTGGAGGGGACAGTCGGGAGGTTCTGGAACATTTTTTGATGTCTCTCTATCAGGGGGGACAGGCGCCTCCCCGGATCATGGTACCTTTTTTACCCGTGGAACCGGAAATCCTTGCGGGGATGTTATCCGAAGGCGCCGGAAGGAAGGTGGAGATCCGGGCACCGCAACGGGGAGACAAATTTCATATGCTGCAATTGGCTGAAAAAAATCTGAATCATTTTGTAAACAGAAATAATTATGACTCTGTAGGTACACGTGTCAAGGATGCGCTGAAGCTGAGGCGTTTCCCCTCCCTGATCGAAGGTTACGATATCTCCCATCTTTCCGAGCGGGACCGGGTGGGGGCGGTAGTGGTCTTTGCCCGCGGCAAGGCGCTGAAATCCGAATACCGCAACTACATTATCAAAAACGCGCCTCCGGGCGATACAGAAGCTATTAAGGAGGTGTTGGAGCGGAGATTTAAAAAAGGGGAACACAATCCAGATTTGCTTCTTATCGACGGAGGTTTGGGGCAATTGCACGCCGCGCTGGAAATCAAACGGCGTCTGGGTATCACATCGGACGTAGTGGCTCTGGCTAAAAAAGAGGAACGTATTTTCCTGGAGCATGGGGGGGCGGTGCTCTTTCCCAAAGGTTCCCCAGAACTTTTTCTGTTCCAGAACATCCGGGACGACGTTCACCGGCGCGCTGTCACCCATCACCGCAAACGCCGTCAAAAGCTTTTTTGAGTTATAGGGCTTACAAAGGCAATGGCGTGAATGTGGAGAGATCTTTTTAAGCAAGCTATATAGATTTTACAGTGTTTTGGTGGGATACAAAAGTTGAAGTTTTGTTTACAATTATTTATAATTATTCCAAATGTTAAAGATTTTGGAGGAAAACCATGAAGATCAAAGAGTTTAACAAAAAACTATCTCTGAACAAAAAAACGATCGCTAATCTGGAGCGATCCGAATTACGTGAAATCGGCGGCGCTGTGACTGATTTTTTCTCCTGCCACATGGAGATCTCGTGCATCGCGTACACTGAATGCGTGGGGAACACCTGCGACGTGTAATTTTCCCATAGCTAATATTTTTGGAGGAAAACCGTGAAACCAAGAAATTTCGACAAAAAACTCTTTCTCAACAAACACACTGTGGCGCATCTGGAAAAGATCGATTTGAGCGATGTCAAAGGCGGAGCCACCAGAACCTCGTGTGACGACTACACACAATGCCCGGTTCTTACATGCTTTGTCTCTCAATGTATCGAGTGCCCCTGATCGAAATAATTACATTTTCACATTACAGCGATGGAGGTTAAACAATGAAAAGTAAAGATTTTACCAAAAAACTCTCCCTTAACAAAGAAACTATCGTTCACCTGGAAGCCGAAGACTTAAACAAGGTGAAAGGTGGAGCGACCAGGTTAACGTGCTTGATTACACTTTGTTATGTGTGCCCCTGAGTCTGCGCTGACGGCGCATTTGTAAAAAAAGCAAAGGCCGGGAACTGCTTCCCGGCCTTGCCATATCAATAATTTTTATCCTTGTGGATAATCAATGTAATTACTGGAGTTCCAGTTTATCGACCCAGCCGCAGTCGGAACCGCTGCTGACGCTGTAATCTTTCTCATAGGCCCATTTCAGGGTGTGGGTTCCGCTGGTGACGGTGTAGGTTTTCTGGACCCAATTCACTGTTCCGGCGATCTGATCCTTCTGTACGCCATCGATATAGAATCTCAGGTAATCGTAGTTGGCTTCGGAAGAGACCTTCCAGTAGAATTTTACTGTTGTGTAACCGGAAATTGTGGTTTCCATGATAGCATCCTGGTTGTCGGTCAAGGCGGCCGGTGAGACCGCGGAGTCTCCGTCATAATAATAGGTGCTGGTGGTGGGGGCCCAATTGTAGCTACCGCTGAGAGTGAAGGTGAGCGAGGGGAAGTCCACTGCTGCTGCGATTGGATCTGAGGGTGGTATACCGCTGAACAAGACTGTATAGTCTTCCACTTCACCATAAGTGAAGGTACCGCAAGGTGTCGGGGCTCCGGAGTAATTCATGATGACCCTCATGCGGGTGGTGCCAGTCAGGCCGGTGGGTACGGTGAAGCTGCCGGCAACTGTGGAGCTGCCGCTTCCGCTGAAGACTGTTTCGCCGGAATCATCGAAATCGCCGTCGGCGTTGTAGTCGATAAAGATTTTCCAGTACTCGTTGTATGTCGTACCGGCGAATCCGGGTACCAATGACACGCTGGCGTTGCCGCCGGGAGCCAGGGTACAGGTCATCGAAGTGAAATCGGAATAATAAGCTGCTCCAGATGTGTTGGTGAAGGAACCGACAGTCACGCCCGCAATCCATTCATAATTGATGTTGGTGCTGGCTGCGTCGCAATAATCGACGACATCGGTGACGGTGATGTAATTGGTTTTGGTTTCAGTATCGTAGCCGTAGGAGTTGGTGGCGGTCAGGCTTACTGTATAGTTGCCGATATTGTTATAGGTGACGCTGGGATTTTCAGCGGCGCTGCTGGAAGGTGAACCGCCGGAGAAGGTCCAGGCCCAGGAGGTGGGATTGCCGGAAGAGGTGTCGCTAAAATTGACTGTCTGGCCGGGTTTGATATTGGTTTTGTCGGCAGTGAAGTTGGCTACCGGGGCTGTCGGGCCTCCGGACGGGCCATCGGGGGTTCCAGGAGTTCTCAACTGAACGGACGGATCGCCGAAGCAGGTCCAGGTGTCGGCCATATCTTCGCCGCCGGAACCGTTCAGGTCGATCATCTTGAACATACCATTGACAAACGTTCCGCCAAAGGTTCTTTTGCCGGTGGTGGTGAGAATGTCGGCCATTTCGTCCTGCGCATCCATCGGAGGAAGCCAGGACTGGTTGATGGTGGAACCGCAATGGGCGACTGCGCCGGTGGGGTTGCCATTGTTGGTGGCCCGCAGCCAGGATTCGCAGAAGCAAGTCTGGTTCTTGAAGTTACCTACGACGCAGGCAACCGAATAGATGAACGGCAGTTCGTTCTCGTTGACCAGCGCGTTGACGTTGGTGGTGGAGAATGTCCAGCCGCAGGTCCAGGCGGTGTCGCTGCCATGGCCGCAATAGAACATGACGCCGGCGCCGTTGTTGACCAGGGTCGCCAGATTGGCAGCGGTGCCGCCGCTCTGATGGTTGGTGTGGGTGGTGTAGCCGTAGTTGCTGCAATCGGTCAGGATGTTGTTGATGTGCTGATAGTCATATTCATTGTTATGACCGGGGCCTTCGGAAGAACCCATGCCGATGGCGTGATCAAAGAAGGATGCGCTGGGGCTGAGATCCCTCTCGTAATAGATGGTACGGTCAACCTGGGTGGTGACGTGGGCCTCTGTTTCGGCTGAGAAACGGCCGACGAAGATGTCGAGGTAATGATCGCTACCTACGATGTAACCGTAGTTGTTGTCGGAGTCGCCGGCGGTTGTGCTGGATGTGGGTACCTGGGCGTGGTCGCCGACTAACAGTAAATAGGTCAAGCCATTGGTACTGTAATAGTTGGCAACATAGGTTTTCAAAGCGGAAGAGCTACCGATGGTGGAATAGTTTACCAGGTCGACTGTGTAGCCGATGCTCTGTTTCCAGGTCACGAAGTCGGCCATTTCATCCATGAAGGATGTATAGCAGACAATCAGCATACGGCCGATCGGATCGTTCAAAGCGGTGTATTCGGTGGGCTGGTAATTGATGAAGTGACGGGAATAGATTTCCTGGAATGCCGGATCTTCACGTTTTACCTTTTCGGTGGGCGGAACATCGAGGATGTTTTCGCCTCTTTCACCGGTGTTGGATACCTTGATGGTGATGGAGCTGTATACTCTCAAAACCTGGGTAACCGGATTGTAACGAACCGGATAGACGATGGCGGCCTGGCCTCTGTAATCCCTGGAGATGAAGGGCTTGTGCAGACTTGCCATTGTCGGGGGATAAAAAGCGTCCATAGTATATTCGGATCCGAATTCATAAGGAAGCTCTTCGGGATTCTGGGTCCTGAGAAGGTTACCTTTGGACGGAGCCAAAAGGATGTTTTTGTAGTCTTTGTACACGGAATCTACCACGCTGATTTCCATTTTGGCAGCATTGGGTATGATCATGGCCGCAGACATTTTCAATACTTCGGGCGCGCCTTTTACCAGCAATTTACCGGTATTGGGAGCCTCGATTACATAAGCTTTTCCCTGGGGGGTGTCTACTCTTGTGTAATCGAAATTGCTAAAATCGAACCTCACGACTGTCTGGTCAATATTGGACGAAATGAGGGTCGCAGTGTTTTCGCCTTTGTCTTTGGCAAAGGAGAAGGTGGCGCTTACCATGAGTAAGCATAGAATGAGAATACTCAGTTTTTTCATAAAATAACCTCCTTTTATGATTCCTTTTTTTATTGATTTGAGTCAAATGTATGGACAGAAATTGACAAAATGCTCCCGGAAAATGGTTACCTCCTATGTGAAAATCTATCTTACAAAAACTTCAACACGCAATTAAAAACTACATCGTAAGGTAATAAGATATTAACCAGGCGGTAAAAAATTGTCAATACATCAAAAGGCTGAATTTTCCAGTCTTACGAGCAATTTTGCTACAACAAAAGTAGTAACGCTGGATCAAGATAGCCGGGGCCTTAGCCCCGGCTATTCTTCAAATCGTTTAAACCTTTATTTTAACTGTCCCGGTAAATCGTTAATTCAAGACCAGGTAATCGACCCAGCCGCAGTCGGAACCACTGCTGACGCTATAATCCTTTGCGTATTCCCATTTCAACGTGTGGGTTCCGGATGTGATGGTGTAGCTCTTCTGGGTCCAGCCGGCGCTGCCGGAGATCTGGTCCTTCAAAACTCCGTCGATATAGAACTTCAAATAGTCGTATCCTGATTCCGATGACACCTTCCAGTAAAAACTCAACGATGTGTATCCGGAAATTGTGGTCTCCATGATCGATTCCTCGCTGTCCGCCAGGGCCGCGGGACTGGCGACCGAGCTGCCCCCGTAATAAGAATCGGCGCTGGTGACAAACCAATTCTCGTCGCCGCTGAGAGTGAATGTCAATGAAGAGGCGTCCAGGGCTTCGGCGATGGGGTCCGAGGGAGCGCCGTCTGTGGTGAGTTCCAATTTGTCTACCCAACCGCAATCGGAACCGCTACTGACGCTGCCGTCTTTGTAGTAGGTCCATTTGATGGTATGGGAGCCGGAGGTCACAGTGTAGATTTTTTGCTGCCAATCGACGTTACCTGAGATTTGGTCTTTGAGTACTCCGTCCACGTAGAAACGTAAGTAATCATAGTTGGCCTCGGAACTAACCTTCCAGTAGAATTTGATGGTGGTGTAGCCGGAAATGGACGTTTCGAACGAAGCGGACTGGCTATGGGTGATGGCGGGACTTTTGGCGGAATCGTAGTCGTAATAATAGGTGCCATTGTCGATAGTCCAGGCGCCGTCGCCGGTGGTGGAGAAACTCAGCGTTTCGTAATCCACGGCTTCCGCAAGGGTTCCGGGGGTAACGCCGCCGTCCACGACTTCGATTTTGTCAATCCAACCGCAATCAGAACCGCTACTGACGCTTCCGTCTTTTTCGTAAGACCACTTCAAGGTATGGGAACCCGCGGTCAGAGACGAGGATACCTGTACCCAACCTACTGTTCCGGCTATTTGCTCTTTCATGACGCCGTCCACATAAAATTTCAGGTAGTCATAACTTGCTTCGGAAGAGACCTTCCAGTAGAATTTCACTGTTTTGGACGTGGCGTAGTTGACGGTTGTCTGGAGGTAGGTGTTCTGACTATGGGAGATTGTACCACTTTTTGCGGAATCACCGTCATAATAATAGGTGTTGGTATCTGTGGTCCAGTTAGTGCTGCCGCCGGTGGTAAACGTCATAGTGGTATTATCCACGGCTTCATCGAATTCCGGAGGATCCGGGGGAGTGCCGCCGTCGCCGATAGCGTTGGCAGGAAGATTGGAACCCAGGTCGGAGATGATAGAGGGGATAGGCACGCCTCGGTTGGGACAATTGGCGCAGTGATGTAGAGCGACGATCAAATGGTCGCTGTAAGCCAATACCGGAGAACCGGAACTGCCGCCTTCGGTATCGGCGTAGTAGCCGATGTCGCCGGGGCCGCCCATGCAGGGAGTCTGGTTCGTGCTGTACACTTCACAATAACCGCCGTCCACATCGCTGTTGACCGCGAGCTGTTTACCCTTGGCGCCCGCATGCTGGGGGATATAGATCCGCTCGCCTACGCTGGGTAGTGTGCTGCGCAATTGCATATACCCATATGTCGAGGAGAGGTTGGTAGGCAATAAAACGAGAGAGTAATCCAGTGTCGTACTGGTCTGGACTAGTGTGCCGGAATCGGCAGCCACAGTACCGGGGCAGGCCAGCCAACCGGTACAATCGGTCGAGCAGGTGGCTCCTTCGGCCATAAACTCAAAATCTGTGTTACTGGCGTCGGACTGGCCCTCAATGCAATGATTGTTGGTCATG
>JAHELQ010000140.1 GCA_024644125.1 Candidatus Aminicenantota bacterium
GCGACTGGATGCGGTCCTGAAGCACCAGATCCCGTGCCACGATCACCTCTTCGGCGGCGTTCAAGATCCCCCGCAAACCGTATTTGTAGGAGATGAACCCTTCGTTCACCAGACCTTCGGCGGAGATGGAATGGTCTTCCGGGTGCTCGATGATGGGTACGTCCAGCATACTGGAATATTCCAGCGCCTTACGAATCAGGTCTGCGCTCATGACGCAGTGGCCGTCGTCGGAAAATCCGACAGCTCCGCCTTCCACCAGATCCGCCATCTGGGTGATATTGATCCCTTCCAGGTTGCGGGAGATGGCGGCGATAGGAAACACATTGGCGATGCCGCATTTCCTGGCCCGCGCGATGATGTATTCGGTGACGCTGCGATTGTCGTTCACCGGATTGGTGTTGGGCATACAGGCGATGGAAGTGAAACCTCCGTGGACCGCGGCCTGCATTCCGCTCTCGATGGTCTCTTTATTTTCATAACCCGGTTCCCTGAGATGCACATGCATGTCCACAAAACCGGGGGTGACCACAAGGCCGGCGGCGTCGATGGTTTCTACGCCGGGGATGGCCTTGATCTGGGCTGCGATCTCTTTGATTTTTCCCTTTTCAATAAGTATATCGACAGTGTTGTCGGTTTTTGTCGCCGGATCGATTAAACGGCCGTTTTTGATTAATAACTTCATCTCCGTCTCCTTATCCTACCCCCGCAATTTGGGGAGCAATAGATACAATACCGCCATTCTAACGGCGATGCCATTGGTTACCTGTTCGAGAATCACCGACTTGTCGGAATCGGCGAGCGTGGTGTCGATCTCCACATCGCGATTCATGGGGCCCGGATGCATCAGGATGGCGCTGGGTTTGGCCAGGGAAAAAACTTCCGGGGTGATCTCGTAGAGTTTCCGGTATTCGCGGATGGAGGGGAAATAGTTGCTGGCTCCCCGCTCCTGCTGGACCCGGAGCATCATCACGATATCGGCGCCTTCGACGCCTTTTTTGAGGTTGTGGTAGACTTTGGCGCCCATGGCTTCAAATTCCCGCGGCACCAATGACGGCGGGCCGATCAACGCGATCTCGTTTTCCATTTTCCGGTGCAACACGAGGTTGGATCGGGCCACTCTGGAGTGGAGGATATCGCCGACAATGGCGATTTTCAGACCCCGCAGGGTATTGAAATGTTGTTTGATGGTCAACGCGTCTAACAGCGCCTGGGTGGGATGGGCGTGAAACCCGTCGCCGGCGTTGACAATGGATGACCTGGCAAAGGTGGTCAGGTATTTGGGAGAACCTGACGCCGAGTGCCGGATGACAATGATATGAGGATTCATCGCTTCCAGGGTCAGAACTGTGTCCTTGAGCGATTCTCCCTTTTTTAGACTGGACACCGACGCGTTAAAATTGATGAGGTCGGCGCTCAGACGTTTGGCTGCTATTTCAAACGAACTTCTCGTGCGGGTAGAGCTTTCGAAAAAAAGATTTACGACGGTTTTTCCCTTCAGGGCAGGTACTTTTTTTATGTCCCGTGTGGAGACTTCCACGAACGAATCGGCGGTTTCCAGGATGAGTTCGATCTCATCGACGCTCAGATGCTCTATACCCAATAAATGACTTTGTTTAAATACCTTTTTACTCATTTACTCCCTCTATGGCTCCATGATCAGAACCTGATCTTTTCCTTCGATTTCTTGCAACATCACATTCACCCGTTCCCGGCGGGAGGTGGGCAAATATTTACCTTTGAAGTCAGGACAAATCGGCAATTCCCGGTGGCCCCTGTCGATAAACACAGCCAACTGGATGCTGCCGGGCCGGCCCAACTCGAAAATCGAGTCCATGGCGGCACGAATGGTTCTTCCGGTAAAGATCACATCGTCGATCAACACAATATCTTTACCTTCCACGGAGAAATCTATCTCGGTCTCCCTGACCATCGGGCGATCTTCCTGCATATGCAGGTCATCCCGGAACAACGTGATGTCGAGGATACCTAACGGAACTTCGACATTCTCCAATTCTTTGATCAACGCCTGTATCCGCCGGGCCACAAACGCTCCTTTGGTCTGAATCCCTATTAATGCGAGTTTGCCGGTTTCCCGGTTCCGTTCGAGAATTTCCATCGCGATCCGGGAAAATGTGCGTTCCATCTTTTTGTCATCCATTATTTTGGCTTTGGTTTTTTGGGTCATGATGTTCTCCTTGTAAACGCCTCTCGATAAATGTGACAATAGCATTTAAGGCCGGATTTGTCAATATGGAAGTGTTAAAAATATTCACAATCCTGGGAGCGGGTTTCCGGCGCGTCTCATTCAAAAAGCATCTTTATATTCTCTCTATACCTGGCCTTCAATTTCGTAAAAAAGTCGAGGTATTCCGGCTTGTGATAATCGGGATAGGTCCACTCCAACGGTGTCAGTTTTTTCTTGTATATCACATACTCCATGTGGGCGTAGATTCCCTGCTTCAACGGGATCCTGTGGTAATGATTCTTGGTGGTGGCGAGAATGACGTTGGCTTCCCCCAGGTATCCGGGATCGAGATTGACCGTACGTTTACCCTCGCGGGCGCCCTCATCTTCGATGCGGTTGGTCAACAACTTGATTCCCGGTAGTTGATCCGGCATGACAAGTTCCTTGAACGAGACAAACCGTCTGAAGAGCGGACTCCCCATCTCCTCTTCGTAATAATCGGTACAATCGAAGGGAATCTCGGGGGATTCGATATCGATCGCGGAGAAATGCTCTTCCAGAACCCATTTGATTCGTTCGTATTCGCTGTGCTCCCGGTAAATCACTCCCGAGAATAATTTAACCGGCTTAAATGATTGTTCTTTTCCCATAAATGTTACCGCCTATGTTTACCCACATTGTACCAAAATCGAACGGCCGGCTCAATACCAAAAGAATTAAAGTTAGATTTTGACGGCAATTTTATAAATTTTGAAGCCAGAGCGCTCAAAATCCGAATAGAGCAGATACTCACCTTGAATGGTGATTTTGTTTAACCCTCCATCCGCTTTGAAGGGAAGGACGAAAGATTTCAACAAATTACCGTCGGGACCGAAAAAATCGATACGGGGTTTTCCGTCCCGGTAATAATTGGAAACAATCGCCAGATAGGAGGCGGTCGGATACATCTCCCGGAGGGCGTACACTTTTTTCCCTTTGACTGACGAATACGTCTCCAGGCGCGGGCTGTGCCGGGGAGCCGGCGCATTCACCACCACCTGCCTTTTCAGTTTGCCGGTGGAATCCCTGAGATCGAAGCGGTAATCCTCATAGGCCGAGGTAACCAGCATGCCGTTCCAGACAGCCAATGTCGGAACCGAGATATGGATAATACCTCCGCCTTTCAGCACTTTCCCATCGGCGTAGGCCCTGGTGGCGGCGAATTCCACCGGAAGGGTCAACAATTCGTCGGCGCGCCCGCCCTTCCGCCAGGAAAATAGGCGGAGAGCCCTACTTTTACTGCTGTACCGGCTGAAGACCTGAAAAAACATCGTTTTATCCACCATACCCAAAAGCCGCGGGTCGATTTTGTCCAGACGTTCTCCCCATAAAAACGTCCCCTCCAAATCGAAGCGACAGAGTTTGCCTTTACGGTCCATGCTATAGACAGCGTCACCGCCGGTCCAGAGACCGGAGATACCGGTATATTCTTTGGGTCCCTCGCCGAAGCCGCCGATTTGCAATATCTTGCCGTTCGACAGCGTGACTCTGCAAAGGCGGCGCAATTTATAGTCATAGAAGAACAGATAACCTTTGGAATTCAATACCGGCAAGGCCGGGGAAGCGATATTCTCATTTTCCGAAAAATCTTCGACCAATTGAAGCGGAAGCTCTTTTAGCGATTCTAATGGTTCCAACGACTGTATGCCGGCCAAAAGGGACAGGCCCGGCACACACCAAATTAAGACCAGAATGGTACAAATCCGCTTCATCGCTCTTTTTTAATTTGCAGGGACAATAGCCGGCCATTGATAAACGCCGCCACCCGGTCGTAAGCCGGAGAGACTATGTACAGTGCGCCTTCGAACGACGGTCCCAGGTATTTGAAGTTGTTATCGCTGTCCATGGTCAGCGTCTGCCCCGTATAGGTAGACACAACCAGCCTCGTTATATCGCTGGCATCGATCAATTCCTTCAAGTCGCGGTTCCCGTTGATCCGCCCGCGGGTATAGGGGGCCAATGACACCCATTCGAAATCCGTTTCGCTATAGAATTTTTTATTCGCCCGTTCGGTCAACAAATACACGGTCTGGGAGTCCTTGTTGTAGAAATAATCGAATAAATTTCCCGCCAGTACGTTGTAGAGTTTTGTTTTATAATTAAAGCGGATCAAGTCGCGATTTTTGTCGCGGGTGGCCAGGTGGAGCTCATGCTTCACCGGGTCGAAACGCAGGATTTCGATCTCCGCGTATCTCCCCTCGCCCAGGAACATCGATTCGTCGAATTGGTACACCTTGCTGTCATCGGCCACGAAACTCACGGCCTGGAAGGCGTTTTTCAAATCCGACAGGTATACGATGAAGGCCGAGAGATCGTCGGCGAAATGGATCTTCACCACTTCCGAGGAGGTGACATCCATACCTTCCCCTTTACGGATCAAATCGCCGATTTTGGAAATGGTTTCATAGCCACGCACAACCAGGAAGTATTTTTTCATAGCGTCGATGGGAACGCGCTCGATCTGACTGATATCCTTGAGTTTTTCAAACGAGCGGGTCATAAAATTGTATTGGAATACCGGGAAAGGATATACCGGATACACCGGCGTTTTTTTGCCCAGTAGAGACACCACGGAGAACGGAGACTCGAACGCGATGGTGGAGATTCTCGAATCGGTGATATAAGCGGCGCTGGAAGACCGGCTGAAGCCCACTTCGACTCCTGCCATCGGGAATGTGGCGTTAACCAACTTCTGCGACGAAAAATTCCGTCCGCTTCTCTCCAGAAGATAGAGATTCACACTCTCGTCTTTTACCACCGGAGAAGAATAGACAATGCGGTTCCGGTCCGGCGAGAGGAAGATCTCCTGAATTTCTCCGGGAGATGGAATCACCTGCAGGATTTTATTGAGAGCGGCGTCGATGACATACAATTTGTCGTTCTCACCGCTACGGTCGGTGGCCACAGCCAAAAATTCCTCGTTGGAAAGCCAGAACAGATTCTTGACATTGAAGAAAGACAGGGCGCCATATACCGGGAAATTGTACTCCTCGGGAAAGCTCTGCTTCAACTCCTGGACGCCGGTCCCGCTCAACGCGGAGCGGTTGATCCAGTTCTGAACCGCGTCTCTCTGGTTGTTGTCAAGGTAATACAACCCCAACAGCCTATTTATATCCTTGTCCCAGCGGTCCTGCGCAAACGCCTCGAAGAGGTAGCTCTGGGCTCTGCGGTCCTTCAGGGCCATCAGGATCTCGGCGAATGTCCTGACATAGTCCTTGTTGTAGTCCTCGTATTTCACTTTGCCGATGACCTGGCGCGCCCGCGTGTACTCTTTTTTTCCCAACAGATAGCGGGCCAGCAACACATTGACCTCTTTATCCGCGGGATTGAGCTCTTGCGCCGCCTGGATATAATCGCCCAGTTCTTGCAATTGCCCCAACATCAGATAGGCTTTGGCGGTCAAATAATTGTAGTAGAAATTATCGGGTTGGCGGTCGGCCTCGCCTTTCATCAGGTCCAGGACCAATTGGGGCCGGTTTATTTCCAGATAGAGCTTGCTGAGAATAATCTTGTACTCCGGGGCGTTCAGTAAATTGACCGCTTTACGGAGATTGGCCTCCGCCTCGGGATAATTTTTCTGCTTGAAATACTGGACGCCAAGCGCCAAATATGCCGGGGAATAGCGCGGATCAAGACGGATGGCCCGGTCCAGATTTTCCATGGTGGTGGATTCGGTCATCTTTTCCGTAGACAACGCGATACCCACCAGGGCGATAGGAGAGCGGTGGTTGATGTCCAGATAATAGCGGAATTTATTGGTGGCATCCCAGTCCTTGCCGGCGACCAACAGAGTGTATCCTCCTTTGACCTGGGGATTGGGATTCTGGTTGAAATAGAGATTGAAGTTCTGTTGCGCTAATTTTGCGTCTTCCAGTAGATAATAGGCCAATCCTCTGGCGAACAAAATCTCCGCGTCCGCGGGAAATGCCTGAACGGCAAATACAATCAATAAAATAGAAACGATCCAATATAACCTTCTCATTCGTCACCTCTTAACCCTATAGTTTATCACTAATAAAGATAAATTTCAAAAAAAATCTTCTCCTATTGGTATTTATGGAATCCCCAATTGAGTTTTTCATATAAAAGTCCAAAATAGTTTATCTTCCCGGAAACAATGATTTTTAATTGTTTGCGGTGAACGCCGATTTTGATGAGACCATCGTAACTGAAGGGGATGACGGTCTGCCCATCGATGGTGATGAATACATCGGTGTCTTCTGTGCACTGCCGTACCTCGATAGTCGAATGGTCTGGAACCACCAACGGACGGAATGTCAACGAATGGGGACAGATGGGAGTGATCACCAGGCCGTTCACATTGGGCGTCACAATCGGACCGCCGGCGGACAGGGAGTAGGCGGTAGATCCGGTGGGTGTGGCCACGATCAAACCATCGGCCCTGATCTCGGCGATTTTGAAGCCGTCGATCTCCAGCAATAGTTTGATGATCCGGGAGATGTTCCCTTTACTGATCACCACGTCGTTCAACGCGATAAATGTCTCGCCTTTGTATTCGATCTCCAGGAGTTTCCGCTCCGACACCTCCAGGTGGTTGGTGAAAATCTCCACCAAACTGGGGCCGATCGATTCCTTGCTCATTTCAGTCAAAAATCCCAGGGTGCCGAGATTGAACCCCACAATCGGGATCTGGCTTTCCGTCGCCTCTTTGGCCACGGATAAAAAGGTTCCGTCCCCGCCGATCAGCACCAGGATATCAACCACACCGGAAATTTCTTTCCTGCCGATCGCGCTTTCCCGGTCTAACATTTGGGCCGCGAACGTTTCAAGAATCACCTGGACGCCGAGACCTTCCAGAGTCCGGATGACTTGATCCAGGTAGATTTTCACATCAGGGTGCGGTTTCACCACGATTCCGGCTATCTTATATTTCAGTTCCATGCGTAATTATTGTATCATCAAACGACGCTTTGTTTCCATATTCCATCAAAAAAAAATATTCCTGGTTGCCCTTGCGGCCTTTGATTCCCGAATCGGTAAATCCCAGTACAGCGAAATGCAACGCTTCGATTTTATGCTTCAGATCCAACAAAATACCGATTCTCTGGTCCGGGTCGCGCACAACGCCCCCTTTGCCGATCTTGTATTTTTCCGCTTCGAATTGCGGTTTGATCAAACTGACGATTCGCGCGCGCGGGAAAACCGCCAACCGGGGCAATATTTTTGTGATGGAGATGAACGACAGGTCCATGGTGATGAGATCCGGCTCATATTCGAGATCCTCTTTCTCCAGATACCTGGCGTTTTTCTTGAGCAACCGGAGCCGCGGATTTTTTGCCAGATTGAAGTCCACTTGCTGGATATTGACATCTACTCCGGTCACCGTCATGGCGCCGTGTTGAAGCATATAATCGCTGAAACCGCCGGTGGAGATCCCGATATCCAGGGTCTTCAAACCGGCGGGGTCAATGGCGAACGCTTCGAACGCCTTTTGCACTTTGAACGCCCCGCGTGACACAAAGGGATACTTCTCCTTGATTTCGATCCCGGACTCTGCGGTCACTTTTATATCCGCTTTATGAGCCACCTGCCCATCCACCAGCACCTCTCCAGCCATAATCAAGGCGATGGCCTCCTCACGGGACAGAGCCAATTGCCGCGCCACCATCTCCGCGTCCAGACGGTTCTTTTTTACCGTTCCCATGCTCTATTCCTCAAAATCCGGTATCTTGAACTTCCCTTTCACATAATTGAGCCGGTACTTGCGTTCGATTTTCGGATTCCGCAGCGACGGAGCCAGGCTGTTCAGGAAAACCGCGGTCTTCATCGCCAGCTCTCCGTCCGCGGCGAACAACCGCAGCAGCCCCTCATCCAGAGCTTCTGTCGAGAGTTCCTCGACGCCCGCTTCCCGCTGCGCTTTCAAATTCTCAAGCACAGGCCGTAACGGTTCCAATGCCTGTGGGAATCCCTCGAAAAAAAATTCCACCGGGTCTCCGGCCTCGCTGGAAGAATCGCTTCTGTCTCCCTCCCCCACCGTCAATTCCAGAAATCCCTTGAAATTCTTCTTGACCTCGTAATTGAAATTGGCAAAACCCGTAATCGGTTGAGTCCTGGCTCGACGGCGCGATACCACATTGGCAAGCGATTCCTTGATCACCTCCAGCGGAATCCGCTTCTCGCGCCAACGGCATAATAAATCGAAATCGCGGGGAGTGATAAAAAAGCGAACGCCGAATTGAAGGTCGAGATACCAGATGATCTTGATAATGTAATCGTAATCATCCGCTTGATCGACGCCGGGTTTGGCGTCAACCGGCGACGGTCCGTTCACGGTCCTACCCGGTCGAAGATCTTTTTGAGGCCGAAGTAAATGAGATCCGGCTCGTACAGGTCGATGCCGTCCAGATGATCCTTGAAATAACGGGACAGGCCGCCGGTGGCGACGACTCTGACGGATCCGCCCAACAACTGCTTGTATAGGTCGATCATATATGCCAGGCCGCCCAGGTAGCTGTAAAAGATTCCCGCCCGGATGCTGGTGTCGGTGTTGGTACCAAGAATGGAATCCGGCACTCCGAAGGTGATTCGGTTCAATTTTGCCGTATTGCGGGCCAAACTGTTGATGGACAATTCGATGCCCGGGAAAATGGCGCCTCCCAGGTATTGGAAGTTTTTGTCGATGATATCGAAGGTGGTGGCCGTACCGGAATCGATGATGATCATCGGGGGATCGAAAAAGCTGAGCGCCCCAACCGAGTCCGCGATACGGTCGGCTCCCAATTCTTCGGGAATATCGATCTTGATTGCCAGGCCCGTGTCAGTGGTATGGTCGATAAAAATCGCCTTTCTGCCAAAGAGCGACACCACGCTGTTTTGCATGGAGCGGTCGATAAACGGCACGACGCTGGAAACCACCACATGGGTGATACGTTTGCGAAATTCTTTTTTAATCAAACTCTTCAAAAAGTTTTCCGTAACCTCGTCCGGCGTCATCAATTTGTTTTTTGTAACGATCTCGTCTTCGTTGAAAATCGCTATACCTGTCGTCGTATTTCCTACATCAATTGTTAGTAACATCATGGGCATTATAATACAAAATCGCGGATTTCGCAAAACAAATGAGGAGAACCCGAAACATAAATTGCTCAATTTCGTATCAATATTGTATAATCACCAGAGAGAAAAAAAATGAATGCGTCATCCATAGGCACTAAAAAGGAGATTAAATGAAAAAAAGATTCATCACATTCACGCTGGTCTTTTTGCTGAGCCTCTTCATTTTCGGCGAGGAGGGGATGTGGCTGCTCAATCAATTGCAAAACCTCGACCTTCAGCAAAAAGGACTTAAAATCGACATCGCGAAAATTTACAGTCCGGACAAACCATGCCTGGCTCAAGCGGTTGTAAGAATGGGCGCCACCGCCGAGGTGGTATCGCCCGAGGGCCTGCTCCTGACCAATCATCATGTGGCCTTCGGGGCGATCCAGAGAGCCTCCACCGGTGGAACCGATTTCATCACCAACGGCTTCCTGGCCAATACCAGGGCGGAAGAGATCGAAGCCCCCGGCTACTCGGCCTACATTCTGGAAAAAATGGAAGATGTGACCGCGCGGTTCACTAAATACCAGAAGATCAAAGACCTGGTCAAACGGGAAAAGGCGATCAAAAAAAGTATCAAGGCCATGACCGACAAAATCGAGAAAGGCGCCGACGATATCGTAGCGGAAGTCGATGAGATGTACAATGGTCTCCAGTATATCCTGTTTGTCTTCAAACGTTACGACGACGTAAGGGTAGTCTACGTACCCCCCGCCTCCATCGGCAATTTCGGCGGAGATATCGATAACTGGATGTGGCCCCGCCACACCGGCGACTTCTCCTTCATGCGCATCTACATGGCGCCGGACGGCAAAGGTAGAAAATACCACAAAGACAATATCCCCTACAAATCCAAATACTGGATCAAAGTGGCCAAAGAGGGATTGTCCGAAGGCGACTTCACCTTTATCATGGGCTTCCCCGGAAGAACCACCCGCTATCTCACCTCAAACGCAGTAAACGAAAGCCTGAATTATTACTATCCCTATGTCATAGACCTGTATGGCAAAACCATCAAACTACTGGAATCCTTCGAAGGAGACTCGGCGGTGGCGAAAGCCAAAGTGGCGGGCTTCAACAAAGGACTCAACAACTCCATGAAAAACTACCAGGGCAATGTGGACGGCATGAAACGGACCGGTTTCTTGCAGACCAAAATCAATTTCGAACAAGAATTGACGGCATTTCTGGAAAAAGACCAGGCGCTCTTCAAAAAATACGGAACAATCCTCGACCAGATCAAAAAACAGTA
This sequence comes from Candidatus Aminicenantota bacterium, assembly GCA_024644125.1. Lineage (GTDB taxonomy): Bacteria > Acidobacteriota > Aminicenantia > UBA2199 > UBA2199 > JAHELQ01. The sequence continues at coordinate 10,536 of JAHELQ010000140.1, forward strand.
CGAGATCCGCAAACAAACCAACGAGTACAATATGATGCTGCGCTTGATGGGCCGTTTCGGCGGCACCCCCCTCGGCGTCGCCGACGCCGCTTACATGACCACCAAAGAACGGGAAAAGCCGGGGAAAGAACGGAATCCCGAATTCTCCGAAAAAACCATCGAACGCAGGGTGCAGAGATTGAGATACACCTACATGAGTTTCTATGAACCGGCGGATAAAGCGTTGCTCAAGCAATTCCTGAAAAGAGCCGCGGCTCTTCCCGAAGGCCAGCGGATCGCCGCTCTAGAACCCATCCTCGCAGGCGACATCGATGCCTTCGTCGAAGACGCGTACGCCAAAACGAAACTCAAAGACCCGAAATTCGCACAGTCATTGTACACCATGAAAGTCAAAGACCTGGAAGCCATCGACGATCCCTTCATCAAATTGGCCATCCGGTTGTACCCCGAACAGGAGGCCCGCCGTAAACTCGCCGAAAAGCAAGAGGCCACCCTCTCGGAGTTGCGTAAACAGTATGTGGAAGCTCTCTACGCCTGGAAAGGCAAAAATCTCTATCCAGACGCCAACGGCAGTTTCCGTTTCAGTTATGGTAACGTCGCCGGTTACAAACCACGCGACGCGGTTGAATATAAACCCTTC
>JAHELQ010000643.1 GCA_024644125.1 Candidatus Aminicenantota bacterium
TTTCAGTTCGTCTCCCAATACTGGTTTTAGAGACTCGAAATAGCCTGTCAATGCCGCGAATTTTTCTTCCAGTCTGTAGTTCTTTTTATTTTTTTCATACCATTGGATCACGAAGGGAACAATCATATCCATCTCATCGGGATCTTGAAAGCGGGGCGGGCGTTTGTGGGTGGTCACCATTTTGCCGCCGAAAAAGACTTTAACCTCGATGGAGATGGCGCTCAGCCCCATTTTGACCTCTTTTTCAGTCAAATAACTGAAGGGTTTGAGTTCTTCCAGGGTTTTGAGGGTCACCTCGGTGGCGAAGGTGAGAAGTTGGAGATAATAACGCTCTTTTTCACCGGTGTGAGGATTTTCTCCGTGAACCACCAGATCAAAGGGGAAACCCACCACCATTTCCGGCTTGTTCTGGTAGAGAATGGAGGTGCGGTCCAATTGCCGTTCCTCGTCTTCCTTGCAATAGAGGTCGCCGGTCTTGATGTAGAAGGCGTCGATGAAGGTGGAGAGCAAGGCACGAACCAGCATCGGGACATCTTTACCGGTGAGATGGGGAGGATCAGCTTCGATCCTGAGCCGTTTGCGCAATTCCCGGTAGATCTCTTTGGCCATGGAGAGTTTTTTGTAGGAGATGACCTTGCGGTTCCGTTTGGCTGTGTTCCAGAGGAACAGTTGGTTGAGGAGGTCGGAGTTGTAGGGGATGTTTTCCAGTTTTTCCCCCTGGTAGTCTTTGTTGAGAATGCCTTTGTTCTCGATGATGGCGATGAGTTTCATCGCGGCGTCCAACACCGCGGGAGACGCTTTTTGGGCTTCCAGCAAAAGGCGCGAACTGCGAATCGAAACCGGGAGTTCCGCCATTTTTCTACCGTCGTCGGTGATTTTTTCATCGTTGGCGACGGCGCCGAATATTTTTAATTGTTTAATGGCTTTATATATCAGGTCTTTTTTGGGGGAATGAAAATAGGGGAAATCAATGGGAGAAATTCCCCAATTGATGAGACGGAGAACCGCTGACTCCAGATTGAGCCGGCGAATCTCCGGTTCCGGATAAGGTTCGCGGTCTGAAAGCGGCATCTCCGCGCACAGGATGTATTGTCCGCTTTTGACACGACCGGCGCGTCCCGCCCGCTGCAAACATTCGGAATGTGAGATATCAACCGGGTAGAGGCCTTCGATGCCTTTGATGTGGCGCACCTCTTTTTTGACTCCGGTATCGATAACCGCGTCGATGTCATCGATGGTGAGACTGGTTTGCGCGATATCGGTGGCCACGATCACTTTGGGGATAGAGTAATGGTCGAACACTTTCGCCTGGTCTTTGATGGATAGTTCGGAATGGAGGGGAAGTATCTTCGCCTTCATTTTGTCGTGCTCCAGTGTTTCTTTGAGAGTGTCGCAGAAGTTGTCGATCTCTTTTTTCCCCGGCTGGAACACCAGGACATTGCGCTCCATCTCCACCATCTGCACCGTATCCGACAGCAAGAAGACCGGATCGTTGTGATGCATAGTCACGGGAAAGCCGCGGCCCGGGACTTCGATGATGGGCGCGTATCCCAGGAACGCCGCCAATTGTTTCGCCTGCAAAGTTGCGCTCATCACCACCACTTTTTTTCCGGATTTCTGGTAATAGCAGCTATCCAGGTTTTTGCGCACCAAACCGATCAGCACTTCTTGATTGAGATTCCACTCGTGGATCTCGTCCAGCACCAACACATCGTAATCCCGCTGCCCTTTGATCTCCTTCACCATTTGCACGCCGTCGGTGAGATACAGGAGCGACGTGTCGCGGGTGAATTTGCGGTCGAATCCGGTCTGGTAACCGATTTCGTTTCCCCAGATCTTGCCGTTCACATGGGCCAGGTAATATGAAAGAGAACGGGCTGCGATGCGGCGGGGCTGCGTCACCACCACCCGTTTGCCTTTTTTCCAGAGCCAGAGGGGTAGACGGGTGGATTTCCCGGCGCCGGTTTCGGCGGTCAGGACCAGCACCGGATTGTCCCGTATCGCGTCTAAAATCTGCGAGCGGAAGTCGTCGATGGGGAGTTTGTTCTCAATCATATTAATAGATACTGTATCAAATTACTGGCCAATTGGCAACCTTTGCCCACTGCAAAACCGGAATATGTTATAATGAGCGACATGATGGCAGGAATCACGATTGCTTTTCTGGTTGCTTCGACTGCGTTTGTATTGTTGATCGTTATCTCCTCGGTGGCGGAAAAAGAATGGCGAGCGGTATGGTTGAGCCTTCTGGGGATGATCGCCAACTCGGCGATGTGGGTCGCGTTTTTGGCGATGCAAGAGATTGCCCTCATCCGGTACATCAATGTAGGAGTTGTCGTTTTGTTATGCCTCGCGGGGCTTTTTTCATTGATCCGCTTCTTCCCTGAGCGGCGTCGGAGAGACGTCTCGGCCGTCGAACAATTCGATGAGCGGGATCATATGTTTGCCCGAAACAATCTTCAGTTCCACCCGCATCTGGCGGAGCGCTATTATTCCCGCTACCCGGAGAAGTGTGGGATCGACCGGGAGATCCAGAAAAAAGCCGAGCTGGGGGAACCGGGGCAGACTTATTATGACGAGCTCTGCTCGACCGCGGTGGACGCTGCCTTCACCTACCTGGGGCGGAGTCGTCATCTGTCCCGCGGCGCTGTGGCTGAAAATAGGGCGGCAATTGACAGCCGTTTATTGACGGAAACCATCAAGACCATCGGCCGCTTCCATGGGGCAGTGGATATCGGGATCACGCCATTAAAACCTTATCATCTGTATAGCTATACCGGGCGGCATGCGGAGAATTGGGGCGAGGAAGTCATCAATCGACACGAATCCGCAGTGGCGGTAGTGGTGGCGATGGACACAAAGATGATCGGCGAAGCGCCTACAATCTCTGAGATACTGGAATCATCGCGGCAATATGTCGAAGCGGCGAAAATCGCCAATATCATCGCCGAATATTTGCGTTTGGCTGGATATGACGCCCGCGCCCACACG
>JAHELQ010000644.1 GCA_024644125.1 Candidatus Aminicenantota bacterium
AGATCGATATCAAAGACATCCCCTATCTGTTTATCGAAAACGTCGGCAACCTGGTCTGCCCCTCCACTTTCGACCTGGGGGAAAATTTCAAAATCGCCGTACTGAGCATCCCCGAGGGAGACGAAAAAGTCCGCAAATACCCGGCCCTCTTCCTCAACGCCGCGGCCGTCATCATCAACAAAATCGATCTATTGCCCTACATGGACTACGATATCGAACGGGTCAAAGAAGATTGCCGGATCCACAATCCCAAAGTCCGCGTTTTCGAAACCTCCACCAAGACCGGGCAGGGTTTTGATGAATGGTTCGCGTTCTTGAAAGAACAACGTAAGTATTTTTGAGGTACCTCATGAGTAAACGGATATTGGTCGTTGACGACGACATCGATTTTCTCGAAAATATGCGCATTGTCATCAGCAGTCACGGATACGACGTCCTGACTGCGGAAAACCCGGATCAGGCCCGCGGCAAACTGGAGAACGACACGATCGATCTCATCGTCCTGGATGTCATGATGGTAAAGGACAGCGACGGCTTCAACCTCGCGCAGTCACTCAAAGCCGATCCCAAATACAAACATATCCCCATCATCATGGCCACAGCCGTCAACCAAAAACAAACCGCCTTCACCTTCGGTAAAGACACCGACGGCAGCTTCCTTCCGGTGGATAAATTCATGGAAAAACCCATCAAGGCTGATGAATTGTTGGCGGCAATAGAAGGACTCCAGCGATAAAAAAAACCGCCGGATACCAGGGCGACAGGTACCCGGCGGCGTTTGATCCACTTACGAGTGCTTGATTTTACTATCGTATTAAAATAACTTTATTTGGGATAATCAGCCTTCGGCTCAGTCAGAACCGGAAGCATCCAATCGCACGCAGAGAACGTCACACCGTCTTCAGAAACTTCGCCATTGACAAACAACGCCGGCTCGATCACACCTTTGCCGTCGTCATACATCACCAGCTCAGACGTCTTGATTACGACCGACTGATTGTCCGCCTGTTTGGCAGTCACTTTGCCCAGGACATAATCCCGCATATTGGCGCCTACGACGCCTGCGGAACCGGAAGGCGAGACATCCAACCAGCGCACGATCAATCCAGCCAATTCGCCGTTTTCGCCCAACATCACAACGATGCGGGATGCGCCGATAACCGGCAGACCTGCCAATTTCCTCTTGAAAAACACAAGAGTCAATTTGTCATAGGTCGGGCCGTTGGCAACGGACTTTTTAAATGTCGTGACCTCGCTCAACTCCATGCCGCCTTTGGGCAGGAAGCCGAGGCTCGTCAAATGCTGCCGCGCGATAGCCTGGGCTTCATTTTTTCCGGGCAGATTGGGGGTGGAATTGTCTCCGCTCAAAGCGGCGAAACCCTTGTTGAAGACCAGATCGCCGTTTACGCGATCAATCCTCAAAGAAGCGGAATTGTCGGCTTCATTTTTATAGAGCAGAAAATCCCCGTTCTTTTTCAGAACCATCGGCGCTGCGGCGTACGCCAGTACTTTTTTGGCAATGGCATCCGCATCGGCAAAGGCTAGATCAGGAAGAGCCGCGGTATAACCGCCTTTGGCCAAAGACATATCCACATCGGTATAATCGCCGGCAAAATTTACGTCCGGACCATTGGCAAACGCCATTCCTGCAAACAGAACCAGAGAAACAACTAAAACCAGGATATTTTTCTTCATGTCAAACCCCCTCATCCTCAATAATGCCAGCAATTAAAACCACCTGACGGTGGATCTGCCGCATAGCTGGTCAACGTATCAGTCTGGCAACTACCGTAGAATACGGAACAGGCTTTGTCCAGACTGGTGGAACTGCAATAGGAATAGGTCCAGACAGCGTTGAACCATTCAGTGAGGATCTGGCCGCCATTGCAAATGGCGTTCGCATACTGGGTAGACACGGTGACAGCGGGACTGACATAGGCGTTGGTACGGAAACCATTCAGGATATGCAGGCCGTCGAACACCTCTTCGGGATCCTTGTTGGTCCAGGGAGCCCACCAATCGTTCGGCCTCTCCACTTCGGAACACACCACCTGGCAGGAATACAGGACCACCCAATTGGCGTAATAATCGCCCCAACCCTGAGCGGCGCAAGTACCGAAACCGGCGCCGTACAGATCGACAGTGCCATCGTTTACCAGGAACTGCCAGGGAGCGCCATGCTCACAACTGAAGACAAAATCCCACCAGTCGATACCGTCGGGGATATTGTTGTTGTAGCAATTCCAATTGTCCACGTAGCCGGCGCTAGGACCGCCGGTTGTGTGGCCATAACCCGCCACTGTGTTGATGAACGCGTCAACCGGGGGTTTGGTGTTGCCCCAGTCCGTTCCGTAATAGCCACCGATCCAGGTGGGGAACGCGGGAGCGCAAATACAAACGAATAGAACAATAGTGGTAACAAGCTTTGCAAACTTCATGTTAGTTTCACCTCCGAGAATTGTCTGATAGTAAAATCAAACACCTACATCATAAGATATACAAACAAAAAAAGTAAATACATCAAAAGTTGTATTTTTTATTTTTTCACAACCCGAAATGCTCTTCCACAAAAGAATTACACACTTTCGTCAATTCCAGTTGATTTTTTCCAACTTTACTATACCATTTGGTTGCATTTCTAAATAAAAGGAGCATAAACCATGAAACCAGGTAAGATATTTAAATTTTTCCCCATTGTTACGAAGCCGGATTCCAGGTAACGGACGCCAATCTCAACCTCGTGTCCATCGCCATCGAAGTCTATGTCAGGGACAGCGGCGACCGGAAAGACAACGGCCACCTGAACTCCTCCACCAGCGGCTACAAAATCACCTACACCCTCAGAGCCACAGCTTCCGGCGGCAATCAGAGTTACACCTTCTCCTGGAGCGTTGCACCGTCTACTCCAACGGCGAATATGTCACCAAACCAAAAGTCCTGAGCGGCGATCCCGACCCCTGATACCGCC
>JAHELQ010000645.1 GCA_024644125.1 Candidatus Aminicenantota bacterium
CGTTTTCACCTTTACCTCCTTTTTCGTCAGTGCATTAAGGTCAATATTAAAAAGTGGGCCTCACCTGCGCTTAGGGCCGGTGAGGCATGTGAATGAATATGTCTTGTTAAGCGAATGTATAGGATTAACAGTAGGGGCCGTAGGGGCAGACGGTCATACATTTGGTGACTGTGGGGCATTCGTTGGGATAGATGCTGGTAACGGCGTCTCCGCCTTTTACCAGGTTCATCTGGCGTTCCTGAAGTGTCGAGATGGTGTGTTTCTTCAGTGTTAGTTTCTTTGAAAATCCTCTTTTCATAGTTTCCTCCATTTATTTGTATCCCTGCTGTCAGGGATGGTATTCTCTCAGCATGTCAAATTTTAATTGTTTGAGCCGTTGAGTGAGACTCACTTTGTACCGGAGAGGATTGATCAGGCTTTTATTACCCGGCCAGAGGGCGTCAACTCCGGCGGCTGCCGCGGCTTTTATTTCCGGAAGCGGCTTGGGCGGTTGGAGCCGCTTGCCCCGGCGCATTACAGGTTCCAATAATGGCTTGAATGTGCCATATTCTTCCAGGTCAAAATGGGTGTAGTCGATACTGGGGTGGAAGAGGCGGATGGGTTGCCCGGCGGCGAGTCTTTGCAGGAGCTCGTCTTTTTCATCTTCCAGGTAGAGGAGGTCGGCAAGAAGTTTCCCGTCCGGCGCGGCGAAGCGCATCACGTTCTTGATGCCTGGATTGGTTGTTTTCTCCGGATTGTCGGAGATTTTGATGGTAGGGATAAACTCGCCGTTCTCCTGGCGGGCCACGATCTTGTAGACACCGGAGAGAGCGGGATCTTTGTCGCCGGTGATGAGGCGGGTTCCCACGCCCCAGGCGTCGATGGGGGCGTTGTCCTTTTTAAGCTGGGTGATACCCCATTCGTCCAATTCGTTGGAGACGTAGATTTTGGCTTCGGCAACTCCTTCCCGACCGAACATGGCTCGCGCCTCTTTGCTGAGATAGTGGAGGTCTCCTGAGTCAAGGCGGATACCGAACTTATGGATGCCTTTTTTCTGGAGTTGCTTGAATATTGTAATGGCGTTGGGGATGCCGGATTTGAGGGTGTCGAAGGTGTCCACCAAAAGGATGCAATTCCCTGGATACAGGTTGGCGTAGGCTTGAAAGGCTTCCAACTCGGTGGCGAAGTTCATGATCCAGCCGTGCGCCATGGTGCCGGCGATAGGAATGCCGTAACGTTTGCCCGCCAGCACGTTGGAAGTGGCGTCGGCGCCGCCGATAAACGCTGCTCTGGCCCCCGAGAGGGCGCCGTTCTCTCCCTGGGCGCGCCGCAGCCCGAATTCCATGATGGCGTCGCCTGCCGCGACGTTTTTAATCCGCGCCGCTTTGGTGGCGATAAGGGTTTGGAAATTGACTGTGTTGAGAAGCATGGTCTCCAGCAATTGGGTTTCCATGATGTTGCCGTGCACCCGCAGTAGCGGTTCGTTGGGAAATACGACGCTTCCTTCACCGGCTGCATAGATATCGCCTTTGAATGCAAAGTTTGCCAGCGCGTCCAGGAATTCCTTCTTGAATATCTGTTGCCGGTCCAGGTAATCGAGATCGTCGCCGCCGAAGTGGAGGTTTTCGACCGCATCCAATAGCGGATCCAGTCCGGCGAATATCGAAAATCCCCCGCCAAATGGCTGACGGCGGAAGAACATGTCGAATACCGCTTCTTTATTGGGATCTGTAAAGAAGTATCCCTGCATCATGGTGAGTTCGTATAGGTCGGTTAGCAAGGCGTGATTGATTTCTTCAGGCATCAGGCAAATCCTCCGATTGGATGAGTGTGATTCCATTACGTTTCATAACGGATTTTGCCCGCTGAACGTTGTCTTCAGGCACGTCAACGCCACGGCAGGCATCCAGGACTACAAAGACTTCGAATCCCAGACCGGCGGCGTCCATCGCCGAATAAAATACGCAATAATCGGTCGCCAGGCCGGTGAAAAACAATTGAGTGATTCCAAGTCCTTTGAGGTAACCGTCGAGGCCAGTCCGGGTTTTTTTGTCGTTTTCCATGAATGCCGAGTAGGAGTCGATACCGGGATTCTGCCCTTTGCGAATCACAAGGTCCACCGGCCGGAGATCCAGATCCGGGTGAAAGTCCGCGCCCTGGCTTCCCTGAACGCAATGGGCGGGCCACAAGACCTGGGGAACTCCACCCAAATCCACCATTTCGTATATTTTTTTGCCCGGATGGTTGGCTGCAAATGACAAATGAGTATCCGGATGCCAATCCTGGGTAGCGATGATTTTGTCGAATTTCGGGGCGATGGCGTTCACCACCGGAATGATTCTGTCGCCTTCGTTTACCGCCAGCGCGCCGCCGGGGCAGAAATCCAGTTGGATGTCGGTTATGATGAGTGCGTTGTTCCGCTTTTTGATCACCCTGTTCTCCTTGGTTGATGTCTAAATTTTATTGTATCAAAATAATCGTAAAAATAAAGGTTTTTAGGAAACATTTTTGCGAAATTAGTTAAAAAATAACCTGAACATTCCCTCTTTGATGATCAAAATGGTTGCATAAGCTGGAGTTTTGTCCTAAAATATAATAGGAGGCATGTCTATGAGCTCGTTTTTAAAGTGTCTGTTCATAAAAAATACACACGTTTCAAGGAGAATTAAGGGTGAAAAATACAGCTTTTTTAATTATGGCGATAGTTGTGTCTGCGGTTTTGGCAGGGTGTGGAAATAAGACCATGATCGAGTACCCGGTCGCCAAGAAGATCGATCAAACGGATGACTACTTTGGGCGAAAAGTGGCGGATCCTTATCGTTGGCTGGAAGAGATGGATTCAGCGGATACCAAAACCTGGGTCGAGGCGCAGGTAAAGGTGACGGATCGTTATCTTGCCAGTATTCCGTTCCGCAACGATATCAAGAAACGTTTTACCGAAATATGGAATTTCGAGAAGTATTCGGTCCCTCAAAA
>JAHELQ010000646.1 GCA_024644125.1 Candidatus Aminicenantota bacterium
CGAGATTCAACATGTTGAAGAACACATTGAGTTCGGGATATTGGATCCCCAGACGCTCGCATGCCAATTCCATGGGGAAACTCTGATATTCGAGCATCTTCAACGCCGTTTCCCGGACCCTCGATAAATACTGCAAAAACCGTTCGTCCCGGCGAACGCGGCTTCGCATGATCAACGTGTTGACAAACAATCCCATCACGTACTTCAAATCGTCATGTTGACGGGCGGCTCCGGCGACGCCGATTACGATATCCTCTTGATCTCGCAAAAACGAGAGGCTTATATTGAAAGCCGCCAGCATCACTACAAAAACACTGGCCCTTTGTTCACCGGCGAGAACCCGCAATCGCAGGGCCACATCAGCGGGAATGACGGTGCGAAACCCTGAACCGGACGACCGGATCTTCAGGTCTCGAGGATAATCATACGGTAAAAGCAGAGGCGGTAGCTCCCCTGCCAGTTGTTCCCGCCAAAACGATCCGGCCTCGCCCGACCATTGGCCATCCTCCAGCAACCGGTTATGCCAGTGGGCGTAATCTTTGTATTGAAGGGGCAGATCAGGTAGAATCACCGCCTCGCCGGTTTTTTCAGCTTCGTAAAGCGATTGGAACTCCCGCTGCAACACCTGAAGCGACCAACCGTCGGAGATGATATGATGCATAGCGAAGAGGAGATGGTGCTCGTCTTCAGCGGATTTAATCATCAACACCCGCAACAACGGAGGATGAGACAGATCGAAGGGGCGGATGCTTTCTTGCTGTAGCAAACTCTCGCGTCGCGTCTCTCGTTCTGTTCTTCCTAACGAGCTCAAATCGACGTACGCCATCGAGAGCATCGCCTCATCCGCGATCGCCTGGACCACGCGGTTGTCTTTTTCGATAAAATAGGTGCGGAAGGCTTCATGCCGTTTTATAAGCGCATTCGACACCCACTCCACGATTTCCCGCTTCAGAGGTTCGCCGGTGACCGGGACTGTGACCGGCAAATTGAAGGCGCTACCGTCGGGATTGAACTGGCAGAGAATCCAGATGCGCTGTTGCGCATAGGACAATTCATAATAGGGCCGCGATTCCAGCCTTTGGATGGACGGGATGGTCGAAGGCGACCTGGCGTCGATCTCTTCTGCCATGGCGGAGATAGTGGAAAAGCTGAAGATGGTCCGGATCTCCAGTTTGACGCCGAATGTTTTTTCGATGGCATTGCTCACGCGCACCGCCCGCAACGAATGTCCCCCCAGTTGGAAAAAATCACTCTCCCGCCCGATCTCAGTTGAAGAAACCGATAAGACCTCGGCCCAAATCGATCGCAACTTCCGTTCCGTTTCGTTTCGCAGAGAGAGGGCTTCCTCAGTGACCGCGGGGCCGGCGGGATCCGGCAGCAACCGGCGATCGACCTTGCCGCTGGGACCGACGGGAAATTCTTCCATCACCACGAACCGCGAGGGAATCATATACGAAGGCAGGTTCGCCTGGAGATCGTCCTTCCATTTGTCCACGAGCCCGCCGTGACAATCGCCCGGTAGGGAACGATCACGCGATTGCCCCGACTGGAGAATCGTTGGAATATCGACGGTCAAGCGCGCGATATTGGGTACCTGAGATCCGGCTGCCCGCCGCGCGACGCACAAAAAATCGTTCGCTATTCGTTCGACAGCCGGAGATAAAAATGCGGAGGAATGATAAGAGATGACCATTTCGAACGACTTTTCGCCAATTACTGCGCAATGAAGTTCGCAGGCATTGGGATTCGGGGATTCCCATTTTTTGATATCCCCGACTTCCAGTCCCGGAGGTAGGGTGGCAGGCCTGGATAGTCCCATTCTCCTGGCCATCACCGTCATCGTATGATTGATCGGCCTGTCCCCGATTCCCGATGCCGCCTGGATCTCTTCGAGCGGAAGATGGCCGAAGCGGCGGATATGCCGCAACCGCCCATCCAACTCGACCGCCGCTTCGCGAAGAGGAGACTCTCCTCCGGCCTTTACCCGCACCGGAACGATATTGGCAAACCGACCGGCCATTCTCTTCAGACCGGCAACAGGAGCGCTTCGGCCATGAATCACGGTGCCGAACAAAACATCGTCCGCTTCCGAATAGCGCTGCAATAGTATTCCCCATAAAATAAGGAAGATGGCCTCGATTGCGACGCGATAGCGCATCGCCGCATCGCTTAGAGCCTTCGAAACATCGTCGGGAAAAACGATGGAGTGTTCGCTCCAGCCGGATGCGCCGGTAAGGAGGGAATCGCTCCGCCCGGGAAGAGAACTTCGCGTCGAATAATTTTCGAGATATTGTCGCCAGAACCGCCGGCTATCATCCGCATCCTGCCGTTCAAGAAAGCGAACATAGCTTCGCCGAGACCCAACTCCGATGCTGGAGATGGGAGAAGAAGCTTCGGCGTCGCGATAAAAACGCCAGAAGTCAAAATGCAGCAATAAAAAACTCCAATCGTCTATAGCCAGCGGGTGAAAGGTCCACACCATCTTGAATTCGCTGGCGCCCAACCGGAAGAGAGAAATCCTGAACAATGGCTCGCGATCCGGCGCGATGCCTCTCATCCTATCGCGAAGCAAGCGGTCGATGACCGGCTCGATCTTCTCGCCGGCAGAATCCGTCGAGATATCTTCGACGGTTATTGCGCTATCGAGTCTTTGTCGAACGACTTGTGCCGGCCGCCTCATTCCCCGGAACAGAAACGTTGAACGCAAGATGCAATGATGCCTGATGAGCCGTTGCAACGCGACATCCAGAAGATCCACTCGAGGAGCGCCTTCCAGATCGACAACATATTGAACCACCTGGCTCGAAGCCGTATCGCCCGCTTCGCGACAAATTATCGCCAGTTGAATGGGAGTGACCGGCAGAATATCTTCGATGACCTGTTGCTGCCGGAAGATCCCTTCGCCAGATCTAGCCATACAACGCCTCGTCCAGCGCATCGTACACC
>JAHELQ010000141.1 GCA_024644125.1 Candidatus Aminicenantota bacterium
CGACAAGAAAAACCTGTTGACCGCCTATATACGCACCTCCGCCGGAGTGGGCATGTCGGATTACGAAGTGGTGAAGAACGAATTGCTGAACGATCCGTCGATCGTGAGCGTCAGCGAGGGAGGATCGGCTCCATTCAATGGCGTCAGCGGCGCCTGGGTCAGTTGGGAAGGAAACTCCGGAGACGATAAGATCCGCGTCAACTACCATGTGGTGGATTATGATTTTATCCAGACCTACGGTATGAATATCGTCGAGGGTCGCAATTTTTCACGGGAATTGGCGGGAACCGACAGGCAGGGTTGCCTGATCAACCAGACCGCCGCACGGGTCTTCGGCTGGAAAGATCCTCTGGGCAAGAGATTGTGGGACAACAAATACCATGTGGTGGGAGTCATCCAGGATTTCCATAACCATACATTGTTCAAAAAAATCCGCCCGATGGTTCTGTTGTTGAAAAACGACAAAGAACTATTCGAGTCCTCCCTCTACAGCGTGAGAACGACCCCCGAGAGGGCGGGAAACGCCAAAAAATTGGTGACCGACAAATTCCGGCGGTTATTCCCCGACAGCCCGGTGGAATTCAATTTTTTGAACGACAATTTCGACACAGTGTTCATGAACGCCATCGACAGCGCCACCAACACGTTCGAGTTCTTTTCGATCCTCACGTTGTTTTTGGCGGCCACGGGATTGTTCAGTCTGATCTCCTTCTCCACCATTCAACGGACCAAGGAGATCGGCATCCGCAAAGTCCTGGGAGCCAGCCAGCTCACCATCATGGTTATGATTCTACGTGAATTTTTTATCTCCATGTTTATCGCCCTGGCGGTCGCGTGGCCCATTGGTTATTATGTCATGAAAATGACATTCCGGGCATTCGCGTACCGGACCGAGATCACGGCGATGATATTTTTGACCTCGGGATTGGTCGCTCTACTGGTAACGGTTTTGCCGACGATTTATCACACGATAAAATTATCCAATACAAATCCGGTCAAATCGTTGCGCTACGAATAGCCAGAACAAATTTACCGTTCTGTTTCTTTTAATGTAAGAAAGTAAGCCCAACTCAAGGGGAATATCTCTAATCATCGATAATACCATGCTATACAAAAATCTTGTGGAAGCTCTATATGAAAACCGGTCCCGGGAAAAGGAGATCACATTCATCGAAACCTCGGAAATCCGGAGCATCCTCTCATACGTGGATCTCTACGATCGAGCCCGGAATACATTGTTCCACCTTCAACACCGCGGCCTGCTGCCGGGGGACGAGGTGATCTTGCAAACCGGGGACAACCAGGAGTTTTTGATTATCTTCTGGGCGTGTTTGATGGGCAAATTTATTCCGGTTCCGGTGACAGAGGCGACAAACGACGAATACACCCTAAAACTGTTCAATATCCAATCGATATTGCGCAATCCCCACCTCGCCATCGACCGGGAAAAACTCCAGAGGCTGGAAACCTTCGCCTCGGAGCAAAATCGTGAAGCCCAATTCGAAAAACTGTCGCGACGCACCCTTCATATCCCGGAGCTTCTGAACGGCGGGGAACAAGGAAAAATCGAATCCATCGACGGCTCGGATATCGCCTACATCCAGTTTTCTTCAGGATCGACAGGAAATCCCAAAGGCGTTGTCCTGAAACACCTTAACCTGCTGACCAATATTAATGGGATAGTTCATGGCTTTGGGAATTCCCAACAAGGCACCACAGATCACTGTTTCAGTTGGATGCCGTTGACCCATGATATGGGCCTGATCGGGTTTCATCTCACGCCCCTGGTGGCCGGTTGGATCCAAACGTTGATGCTACCGTCGTTATTCATCAGGTATCCCCGGCTATGGCTTGAAAAATTAGCTGAATATGAAGCCACGATCACGGTATCTCCAAATTTTGGTTATCAATATGTATTGAAACACGCTGGCCGGTTGGCCGAAGATCCCATCGATCTTTCCAGCATCAGGATCATGGTGAATGGAGCGGAGCCGATTTCCGCGGACCTGTGCGAGCGTTTTACAAAGTTCGCGGCTCCGTTCAAATTTAAAAAAGAGGCTATGTTCCCGGCGTATGGTATGGCGGAAGCCAGTCTGGCGATTTGCACGGCGCGGCCTCACGAAAAATGGCGCACCTACAAGTTGGACCGTAACGCCAATCGTACCGGCGTAAAAGTTGTCGAGATAAACGGCGGAAGGGACGCCACCGAGTTCGTTGAAATCGGATTTCCAGTCAAAGGCTGTTTGATCAAAATAGTGGACCTCGACGGCGGGGAATTAGGCGAGGAAACAACCGGCGAGATCGCCATCAAAGGGGATAATGTCACCTCCGGATATTACAACGATGTGGAGGCCACGGCTGCGGCGTTCATCGACGACGGCTGGTTCTTGACCGGGGATCTGGGTTTTGTCAAAAATGGTAGATTGGTGGTCACCGGCCGGAAGAAAGAGATTATTTTTGTCAACGGATTGAATTATTACCCCCACGATCTGGAGCGGGCGGCGGAGGAGATGGAGGAGATTGATTTCGAAAAGGTGGTGTTTTGCGGCGCGTCAAACCCGGAATCAGGAACCGACGAGATCATCGGGTTCGTGGTGTTCAAAAAATCATTGGAAGAATTCCTGCCTCTGGCCGAAGCCCTTACAAATCACATGGCCCGGCGGTTGGGCATTGTCGTCCATCACGTGGTCCCCATCAAAAAAGTCCCAAAGACCACCAGCGGCAAAATCAAACGGAATAGTTTAAAAGATCACTATAGCGAAGGCCGGTTCGGCCAGGAAATTCAGGAATTGGATCGGTTGCGGAGAGAGTCGGCCGCCTCCGGCGATGACTATTCAAAAGATGAACTCCAGGTCGTTATCCGCTCTGTCTGGGCGACGGTTTTGTCGAACGAAACAATCGCGGACGACCGGAACTTCTTCGAGGCGGGCGGCAATTCCACCGCGGCCGTGATGGCGAAAGAAAGGCTCCAGACGGCGTTACGACGGGAGATCGATGTCATCGATATATTTCGCTTTCCCACTATCGCGACACTGGCATCCTACCTGGCCGGCGAAGCGGCGGTAGAGGCGACGAAGGAGTTACCGGCAGCGTGTTTGCGGCCAGAGGCGAAAATCGCGGTCATCGGCATGGCCTGCCGTTTTCCCGGAGCCAGGACAACGGATGAATTCTGGCTCAACCTGGCGGCAGGCAGGGATTCGCTGACAAAATTCTCGGACGGGGAATTGCTCGAAGCAGGCATCGTTCCGGTTTGTATCGAGGATCCATTCTATGTGAAAGTGAAAGGAATTGTCGAAGATTGTGATTGTTTCGACGCAGATTTTTTCGGGTACACGCCGGCCGAAGCGGCGGCTATGGATCCGCAAACCCGCATCCTGCACGAGTTGGCCTGGGAAACCCTGGAATCTGCCGGCTGTGATCCGGCGGAATTCGAAGGGCTCATCGGCTTGTACGCCGGCGCCTCCCCCAACCTTCACTGGCAATTCCAATCGGCGCCCGGCAGTTCGAACCGGGCTTCGTCTGCATTCACGAGTGTGCAATTACACGACAAAGACTTCATGTGCACCCGGGTGTCGTATAAATTGGATTTGAAAGGCCCCAGCGTGACTCTGTATTCAGCGTGCTCCACGTCGCTCGTCGCGGTTGACGCCGCGTGCCAGGGATTGTTGACCGGCAGGTGCGACCTGGCATTGGCCGGCGGCGTGTCCATCTGGCTCCCGCAGAAAACCGGTTACCATTACGAAGAAGGAATGTTATTCTCCAAAAGCGGCCGTTGCCGAAGTTTCGATAGCGGGGCCGACGGGACCATTTTCAGCGACGGCGGCGGATTGGTGGCTCTGATGCGTCTCGACGAGGCCATCGCCCGTAAGGATCCTGTCCAGGCAGTGATTCTGGCTTCGTTCACCAATAACGACGGCAGCCAAAAAGCCGGATACACGGCTCCGGGTATCGACGGACAAGCGGCGGTTATCCGCCACGCCATGCGGATGGCAGGCATCGACGCCGAGAGCGTTTCCTACATCGAGACCCACGGCTCCGCCACCCAGTTGGGCGACTCGATCGAATTGCAGGCCATGCATATGGCATTCGCAGCGGAGAAACGGCGATATTGCGCCGTAGGATCGGTCAAGAGCAATCTGGGGCATCTCAACGCCGCCGCCGGCATCGCCGGTCTGATCAAGACAGTGTTGGCGCTCAAAAACCGGCTCGTCCCCCCCAGTATCCACTTCAAAAACCCGAATCCCCTTCTGGCGTCAAACGACACGCCATTCTATATCAACAATACATTGTCCCCCTGGAAGAACGACGATGCGCCGTTGCGGGCGGGAGTCAGTGCCTTCGGTATCGGCGGCACCAACGCCCATGTGGTGTTGGAAGATGCGCCGTTGCCGGAATCCCGGGTCGCTGGCCCGGCTTACGCTATTCTTCCCCTATCGGGAAAAACACCGCAAGCGGTGGGCAGGGCAGCGGCGGGTTTGAGAAAACATCTCGAGGCCCATCCGCGGCTCAATCTCACGGACGCGGCGTTTACCCTGCAAACCGGCAGGCGTCACTTCCACTACCGGGACGCAGCAGTGTGCGCATCCAGAGAAGAGGCGCTCGCGTCATTGACGAAGATCGAATCCGCAGAGCGCCACGAACGTGTCCTCGCAGGCGGATTGCCGGTGGTGTTCATGTTCTCGGGTTTGGGAGCGCACTATACGGATATGGGACAGGGCCTCTACGCCAGCTCCCCCGTCTTCCGGGAAGAAACGGACCGCTGCGTCGAGATCCTGCGAACCCTCACGGACATCAATCCCGCAAAAACGCTCGATGATCCGTTGCGCGCTCACATCGCGATGTTCACGTTCCAATACGCGCTGGCGCGATTGTTGATGAGTTGGGGCGTCCAGCCCGAAGCCATGATCGGATACAGTTTCGGCGAATATGCGGCTGCATGCCTCAGCGGCATGTTGTCGCTTGACGAGGCCTTGCGGATCGTCGTCGCCCGGGGCCGGGCATTGGGCTCCCAACCGGCGGGAAAAATGGCGAGCGTTCCGCTCGACAGGGATTCTCTTCTTCCCTATTTGCATGACAATATCTATATCGCCATTGATAACGGGCCGTCCTGCGTGGTCGCAGGCGCGCCGGAAGCGATCGACGCCTTCTCTGCCGGCCTGAAGAGTGAGAGGTATTTGAGCGTGGAATTCCCCTCCACCCACGCGATGCACTCTCCGCTGATGAACGGGATGACGGCGGAATTCGCGGCGGCTCTGGCAACCGCGACCATAAAACCGCCGCGGATCAAGACGGTTTCCAATGTCACCGGGACCTGGTTCGAGAACCGGGACATGTCGTCACTGTATTGGAACGCCCACCTCACGGGCACGGTCCGCTTCGCCGATGGTATCTCCGCCATCCTGAAACAGGGGCCCGCGTGTTTTGTGGAAATCGGGCCAGGACACGACTTGCGCCTATTGGTGGAGCGGCGATTCGGGGAGAATTCTCCGAACCGGGCGTTAAACCTGGTCAGACCCGCCAATCAAGCGCACGAAGACACTCGTTATTTAATGAAGCGACTTGCTCTGCTCTGGAAATATGGGGCGTCCATCGATTGGCGCGCGGTCCACAAGCCGGCGGAGCCGGTGAAAGTTCCGCTTCCCACCTACCCCTTCGAAAAAACAGTGTTCGATATTTCAATACAAAAACAACATGAGGCGGACAGCAGCGGAGATCGAGGCCGGCTCGCCAAAAAGCGGGATATCGCCGATTGGTTCTACATACCCGGTTGGAAGCGGACCCTCGGGCCATTGTTTTCCGGCGGGCAAACGGTAGAACCTCAACGCTGGTTTATATTGGGAGGAGACGATTATCTAGAGACTCATCTCCGCAACAAACTTCAGACTCTTGGTCACACGGTGATATCAATCCCATCTAGCGACCGCCTGAACGATCTGTTGGCCGGTGGGACAATCCCCAATCACATCGTTCATTGCAGGTGCGCCGGCGATTTTGATGGCAACGGCGAATCGACCTTCGACGAGATAGAAACGCACTTATACAAAGGATTTTATAGCCTGGTCACCGCCGCCTCCGCGTTGGAGCGGGCGGGAATCGGGCAAACCGTCATTATATGGGTCATCACCAGCGGCGTCTACCCGGTCACAGGAACCGAAAAATTGTCGCCGGTCCGCGCCACCATCACCGCGCCCTTAAAAACACTGCCCCAGGAATTTCCGTTTATCCAGTGCCGCCATATCGACCTGGAGCACGGAGTAGCGAACGATCCTCGCTTCAGCGAACAAGCGGCTGAGTTGGCGATCGCGGAATTCCTGGCCGGAGGCGACGAAGCCTTCATCGCGTACCGTTCACAAAACCGCTGGGTACAACGGTTCGAACCGGCGCGAATGGAACGGACCGGGCGCGCCCCCCGCTATCTCAAAAAGGGAGGCGTATACCTGGTGACCGGAGGAACCGGTAACATCGGTTTCGCCCTGTCCAGGTTCCTGGCCGAAGCCACACATGGGACATTGGTATTGACCGGGCGAACCCCTGTGCCGGCGGGAGACGGTTCCGCTGCTGGGAAAGCCGGAAAAATCAGGGAATTGGAGAAACTGGGAGCAACCGTCCTATACCATCAGGCTGACGCGGCGAATCTCGCAGAGATGCAGGCTGTCATCGACGGGACGCTTTCGCGTTACGGCGCGCTGGACGGTGTCATTCACGCCGCCGGCGTCATGGACAAGACCATATTGTCCACCGCTGCCGCAATCAAACCGCAAGATTGGCGGCTTCAATTCCCCCCCAAAGTTCTGGGAATCTCCGTGTTGGAAAACGTATTGGGGGATTTGCCATTGGACTTTGTCCTGGTCACGTCGTCACTCTCTCCCCTGCTGGGGGGCATCGGCCTCTCGGTCTACGCCGCCGCCAATGTCTACATGGACACATTTGTCCACCGCCACAATCGCAATCATCCGGTGCGCTGGACAACCGTCAACTGGGCCGATTGGGAATTTTCCCGCGACCCCGCCATTCCGGCGGACGATTCGACTCTCGCGGCGTTGTTCGCCAACTCGGAGATGAACATCCCGATCGAAGACGGCATCGACACCTTCGAGCGCATCCTCTCCAGATGCGAAGAATCCCAGATCATCGTGTCGGCAGGAGATCTGGATACCCGGATCCGCCGCTGGATCACCAACCGGACCTTCGAAACGGATGAACAAACCGGTCCGATCGAGAATCGCCGTAAGCCGCGACCGGACGTGATGACGTCGTATTCCCCGCCGGCAAACGACTTGCAACGGGCATTGACGGAGAATTGGGCGGAGATTTTCGGCATTGAAGATATCGGTGTAGACGACGACTTTTTTGAATTGGGCGGCGATTCCCTCAAGGCGTTGTCATTCATTTCCAGATTGCACCGCGAATCAAAACTCCTCATCGAAGTGGCGGATTTTTTCAAACATCCCACCATTCGCGGGTTGACCGCGATTCTCGAGCAGAGGGACACAGGCGACCGCGATGATATTGTGCCGGGTGAGAAACAAGAATATTACGACCTCTCCCATTCCCAAAAGGGACTCTGGGTGCTGGATCAATTGGCGGAGAACCTGGTGGCCTACAACTTGAGCTCAGCCGTCGAATTCGGACCGGACCTTGATCCCGACGCCCTGGAAGAGGCGTACAAACTAGTAGTCCAGCGTCATGAAAGCTTACGCACCATTTTTACATTGAAAGACGGCGAGCCCAAACAAAAGGTGGTATCGCTCGAAGAATCCGGTTTCGCGGTGAAACGCGTCGATCTTCGCCGCCATCCAGAGCCGCGACTGGAGGCGGAACGGTTGGCGGCGGCGGACAAGCAAGTTCCGTTTCACTTGCAAAAAGGCCCTCTCATCCGCGTCACATTGGTAACGTTACCGGACGGTTACATCAAATTGTTCGCTGTGCACCACATTATCTGCGACGGACTCTCCCTCAACATCGTGATCAGGGATTGGCTGGACTATTACCGCCGGCTGGCGGCAGGAGAACATCCATTGCATCCCGCGCCGTTGCGCTTGCAATACCGGGACTTTTGCCGGTGGCACAACCAACAACTCCGGCACGCCCGCATCGACAGACACAGGGAGTATTGGCTCGACACAATGTCGGGAGAATTGCCGGTACTGGAATTACCGGTCGATTTTGCCCGCCCCGAGATCAAGACCTACAGCGGCAGTTCGCTAACGTTCGAATTGGACCGCGAAACCGCCATCGCTATACCGGAACTAGGAAGACTTCACCAGTCCAGTCTCTTCATGGTGATCCTGGCGGCGGTCAACACCCTTCTCCACGGGTATTCAGGGCAGCGGGACATCATATTGGGAGCGGTGACGGCGGGCCGCGATTATGGACATCTGGACGATCAAATTGGTTTTTACGCCAACACGTTGCCTATTCGATCGTCCGTCGATCCTGAAGAGAGTTTCGAGACATTCTTGCATGGAGTCCGGGATAATTTGCTCCGGGCATACCAACATCAGATTTTCCCCTTCGCCATGATAGTGGAAAGTCTGGGGCCAAACACCCCGCCGTCCAGAAATCCTCTGTTCGACGTGATTGTGGTGCTCCAGAACATCGATGTGCAGGATGAGTCGGCGGAGGGCGACCGCATGATTTTCACCGGGAACCGCGGGCAATGGGCCAGCAGTTCCTTCGATCTCACCTTCAGTTTTTATTCTGACCGGATGCGTGATTGTTTCACCATCCGTTACAATACAGACCTCTTCGAAGAGGCGACAATTCAATTGATGGGTCAACGGCTAATAGACTTATTCTCCAACATCGTAAAAAACCCAATCAGCGCCGTCGGGCAATTGGCCGCGGCTCAACCGACAGAGACCGCCGGAGAGAAAGTCGTTACCTGGGAAATAGATTTTTAATTCTTTTAGTTGAGGAAGCCAAATGAAACAAAAACCTTTTATTTTAATCAATTTCAAGAAAGTATCCGGCGAACGGGCAATCGCGTTGGCTAAGGAATTGGAAGGTCTTGACCGGAGTATTCTGGAGATCTTCGACCTGGCGGTGGCGGTTCTGAATCACGATTCATGTTCCATAGTATCGGAGACGACACTTCCGGTTTTTTTGCAGGATTTCACCGACCCGGGAGACAGGCAAATGGCGACTCCGGGCATCAGAGGGGTGATACTGAATCATCCTGAAAAAGCCATGAGCCACAGCCGGATTCAACAAGACCTGGAGAGCGCGCAACAACGTAATTTGCAGGTCATTTTATGCGCTTCGTCGTTGGATGAGAGCGCGGCGATCCGCGACCGCTACTGCGCCGATTTCATCGCTGTGGAAAACCGCGATCTCATCGGCAAAGACATATCGCTCGCCGAATCATCCGGGGAATACGTCGAGCAAGCTCTCGCAGGCGCAAACGGCCATCGTATCCTATTCGGCGGCGGCATCAAGAGTAGCCGCGACATCAATTTTGTCATCGACCGGGGGGGAGCGGGAGTATTGGTATCCAGTCTGATCGTCAAAGCGGAACATCCGCTGGAGGCTCTAACCGGACTACTGGACCCCAAAAATTATAAAAACATGACAACAAGATCTGAGGAGGCATCATGCCAATAAATAACGGAGACGTAACCATCTGGCAACAATGCGTGAATCCCGCGTGCGGCGCGAAGCACGGCATCGACCGCATCATCGGCAAGTGCGATAGCTGCGGCGGCGGACTGGAATATAGTTTCGAGGGGACCTGGGACGGAATTCCCGGCGACCGGGACGATTTGTGGAAGAATTTCCCGATGATCCCATTGCAAAATCCCGAAAACATTGTCGCGTTAGGAGCCGGCGGTAGCGAGTTGTTGTTGCTGGAAGAATTGTCCGGTCACTTGAATGGCGCCAACTTGTACTTAAAATTGGATTGCCACAAAAATCCCACCGGCACCTTCAAAGACCGCGAAGCGTCAATCATCATGAGCCGGATCAAAGAATTGGGCCTGGACAATCTGGTTTTTTATTCCACCGGCAACACCGGCCGCGCCTACACCCACTTCGCGGCGCACCTGAATCTGAATTCCTATTTTTTCATGCCGCGACAGTGCCAATACAAAAACACGACGTTTATCAAAAAAAATCGCGAAAACCGCATCATTCTGGTGGACGACCATTACCCCAACATCAGCCCGTACGCGAAAAAGTTCGCCCAGGCAAACGGCTTGACCTCCATCGCCCCGCTACACGACCGCAACGAATCGTACGCCACTGTGGCCTATGAGCAACGGCAGCAATTGCCCGATTGCCGGTACTTCGCCCAGACCATCGCCAGCGGAATGGGACCCATCGGTTTTTACAAGGGCCATATGAACATGATCCAATTGGGTCTGGAAACCGGGGACGACATCCCCACCTTGATCGGTATCCAGAGCAGCCAGGTGAATGTGATGGCAAGGGCCTACAATGCGGGACGAAAGGAATTGACCGCCGCCGACATGCCCGCCGAATTTCCCGAAGACCTGTTCGAGCCCACTCTCAATTCCACCAATCCGGTCAACAACTACCCACAACTGTACCACTGTTTGAAAGAAAACGACGGCATCATCACAGATGTGGAACCGGCGTTCACCGAAAGAAAAGGACAACCGCTGGTCGCGGCCCTCAAAAAAAGAGGAATCAACCTGCGCACCGACGTGGAGCGGTCTCTCTTGATCGGCTATTCCGGTTTGGTGAAATTGGCTGGGGAAGGACGGTTCGAGAAAGGCGAAAACATCATGTTGCTGGCGGTGGGCAGAGGAAAAGACAATTGTACGGAGCTCATCGAGCCTGATGCTGTCATCGATCCCCTGACCCAGGACCCGGTTGAATTGTTCAAGAAATTGAACTGACAGGAACAAGCGACCGACCATGCCTGGCAAAACAGCGATCGTCACCGGCGCCGGACGGGGAATCGGGCGGGCCATTGCAATCACATTGGCCCGTAACGGAT
>JAHELQ010000142.1 GCA_024644125.1 Candidatus Aminicenantota bacterium
TGGTCATGACATGACCTTCGCTGCCCAACAACCAACCGGTACAGGCGCTGGAGCCATTGATCAAGAGACGGCATACGGCGCGGGATTTGTCGTACATGGTGGTACCTTCGTAACATTTCGCCCATTCTTTGTCGTCGCTGGTGCAGATGGCCTCGATGGTAGCGTCGTACGCGCCTTCGAGACCGGCGAAAGCGTCCTGGATATGGGCGTTTTCATAGCCTCTGACCCATTTGTCGATCACAAAGCCGTAACCGCCCTTTTTGTTTTTACTGTACAATCTTACGATGGCGGTGTCTCCGGGGATATGCGTGGCCCAGAATTCGCTCAACTGCGCGATTCCTTTCTTGTTGTCGCGAATTTCTTTGCCTTTTTCTTTATAAGTATAACGAACCTCTTCGTCAGGAGTGGAGATGACGACGAAGTCTCCTTTGGCGAGGTCGAATTGCGAGAAGTGAATTGAGATGTACGCGGAGTTGGGCCAGTGGAAAACCTGTTCCCAGGCCACGCCTTTGGCGTTCGGGTAGGGGTGGGGGGTTTCGTATTTCGCGACAATCTCTTCACCCACCTGGATTTGGGCCATCAGGCCGGTAGGATTGAGAACAAAGGCGGTCAATACGCCTATGAGAATCATTAAAATAAGGGAATTTTTCATTCCTCCTCCTTAAAATTATAGAATAATCCTTAAAAAAAGATAAGCATTTCTAATTTCACTTGTATTCACCAAAATATCAGGCATAACCATATTGATCTTTATTATTCTAGAACAGAAAATCCCAGAGAAATTTTCAATTTTAAGTGTATAATTCTAAAAAAGTCTTGTAAATCCAGCAAAAGTTGTATTTTTAGGTTGAAAAAAGATGGGAAATTCCTACAACTTAAGTTCCAACGGTTTTGTTGTAGTACCCCCGCTCCGCAGAATCAAGCGGAGCGGGGGGTTGGGATTTATTGTTTGAAACCTTTTCTTTTCAAAAGGGGATCGATGCCAGGTTCGGCGCCGCGGAACCGTTTGTAGAGGACCATCGGATCTTCGCTACCGCCTTTGGATAGGATGTGCGCCCGGAGGGCCCCGGCAGTGGCTTTATCAAAGAGGCCATTCTCTTTGAATGCCTCAAACGCGTCGGCATCCAGCACTTCCGACCAGATGTAACTATAATAACCCGCGGAATAACCGCTGGCGAAAATATGGCGGAAGTAGGTGCTTCTGTATCGGGAGATTATTTCAGGAATCAAGCCGATGTCGGTCAGGACTTTGGTTTCGAATGCCTGGGCGTCTACCTCTTTGGTATCTTTGAGGGTGTGATAATTCATATCCAATAAAGATGCCGCCAGATACTCCACCAAAACGAAACCCTGGTTGAATAATCCACTTTTTTTTATCTTTTCGATGAGTTCTTGGGGAATCACTTCGCCGGTTTTATAATGATAGGCGTACAATTTCAACACTTCGGGATGAATGGCCCAGTTTTCCATAATCTGGGACGGTAACTCCACAAAATCACGCGAGACCGAGGTACCGGAAATTTCGTGGTAGGTGCAGTCGGACAAGAGGCCATGCAATGCGTGGCCAAATTCATGAAACAGCGTGGAGACCTCTTCGAGGCTCAGCAGCGCCGGTTCTGTATCGGTCGGCATGGAAAAATTCAACACCATGGTGATGACCGGGGTATTCTTTTTCCCACCCCTGCGGGATTGCTTGCGGTAATTGTTCATCCAGGCGCCCCCGCGCTTGCTTGCCCGTGGGAAAAAATCCATGTAAAGAACACCCACATGGGATCCGTCTTCTTCCTGAACTTCAAAAACGTGAACGTCTTCATGATATTTTGGTAAATCCGGCCGTTGGATAAAATTCAATCCAAATAAACGGTTGGCCACCTGGAATAGGCCGTCGCGGACATAATCCAGTTTGAAATAAGGACGGAGAGCGCTATCGTCAAGGTCGTACTTTTCTTTTTTCAATTTTTCGGCATAATACCACCAATCCCAGGATTGAAGTTTGAAATCCCCGCCTTCCCTGTCGATGATCTCTTGCAACGCGGTTTTTTCTTCTTTTGCCTGGGCGAGACCCGCTTCCCAGAGTTGGTTCAACAACGTGAACACATTTGCCGGCTCTTTGGCCATGTTCATTTCCAGGATGTAATGGGCGTGTGTCTCGTAACCCAACAGTTTCGCCCGTGACAATCGCAAAGACGCTATCTTCGACAATATTTTGTTGTTGTCCCATTCGTTGCTGTTGTTGCACAGATTGATGTAGGCTTTATAGATCTTTTCCCGCAATTCCCGTTTTTCGGAAAACTGTAAAAATGGGATCATGCTGGGTTTTTGAAGGGTAAACACCCATTTCCCCGCTTGCCCTGCTTCGGTGGCGGCTTCGGCGGCCGAATCCACAACTCTGGGGGGAAGCCCCGCTAGTTCTTCTTTGTTGTCGATGACCAGAGTAAACGCATTGGTTTCGTTGAGGAGGTTCTCGCCGAACTTTAATGAAAGCAGCGAAAGTTCCGTATTGAGCTCCCGAAACTTTTCTTTTTGTTCAGCCGTGAGATTCGCCCCGCCCCGTACAAATTCTTTATATTTTTTTTCCAGAAGGGCCAGTTGCTCGGCGGAAAGTTTTAGTTGATCTTTCTGCTCATAGACAGCCTTAATTCTCTGGAACAATTTTTCGTTCAAATTGATATCGTCGTTGTGTTTCGACAATAACGGGGCGATCTCTTTTGAAATTTTCTGAATCTCGGGATTGGTGTCCGCGTTTTTTAGATTATAGAACACATCGCTGACTTTTCCCAACAATACTCCGCAATTGTCCAACGCCACCAGCGTATTGGAAAATGTAGGCGCCGCCGGATTGTCGGCTATCGACGCGATCTCCTCTTGTTCTTGCTTCATTCCTTCCAGGAAAGCCGGGAGGTAATGCTCCGTTTTTATTTCATGAAATGGGGGAACTTCAAAAGGAGTATTGTAATCGCTGAGAAAGGGATTTTTCCCGTCAATTTTTCCTCCACCTCCGGTGGAACAGTTGAATAACGACAATAGACCGAACAATAAAAAGAAAGCCATAAAAAACATCATATTGGATTTAACTATTTTTTTTCCCATACTGGGATTGTAATAAAATACCAATAAAAATTCAATTGTTCAGTTGGGTCTGAAACAAAAATAAATATTTCTTTAACGACTTTGAGTTTTTTATTGATTTGAACTATAGTTATTGGACAAATCTGGACAAGGAGCGAACATGATTACTTACATTCAAACGCCGGTATCCATTGCTGCTGCCGGGAATAAGCCCAAGGTGATCGAGGAATTCGTAGGCCGGGTCAACACCAATTCCGCGGAAGTCAGCATCGCCCGGATGCAAAGCCCGGAAGGCTGGGTAGAGCCGGGACAAACGCCGGAATTCGATGAGTATACAGTGGTATTGAAGGGAACTCTCACAGTGGAAACCCGGGATAGCGTGTTTGAAGTAACAGCCGGGCAAGCGATCATCGTCAAAAAAGGGGAATGGGTGCGCTACAGCAGCCCTTCGTCCGGAGGCGCCGAATATATAGCCGTATGCATCCCGGCCTTCTCACCCGGAACCGTGCATCGGGACAGTTGATATCAGTGAAAAAAACTGCTACTATTGGGCAATGATCCAATACCAAATTCAAAAAGGGAACTTTATCAAACATTGCCCGTGTTCGCCTGAGACAGTACCGTGTGGTTATTACAACCTCAATTTACATACCGGGTGTTCCTTCGGTTGTTCATATTGCATCCTCCAGGCTTACCTCGAAACGAAAGAGCCGGTATTTTACACCAACATCCAGGATATGGATGCGGAGTTGGCGGCGTTTGTCCCCGGCCATCCGAATCTACGTATTGGTACCGGCGAGCTCTCGGATTCACTGGCGTTTGAGTCTCTGACCAATTATGCTCCCAAAATCTTGAATATTTTTAAAAAATTCCCCGATGTGGTGTTCGAATTCAAAACCAAGTCCGTCAATGTCAAACACGTGTTGGAGTACCCAACTGTGCTAAAAAACATTGTGGTTTCATGGTCATTGAATCCGCAACCGGTCATCGAGCGGGAAGAACCTCGCACACCCGGTTTAAAAGCTCGGTTGGAGGCTCTGGACGCGGTGCAAAAAATGGGCTATAAAATCGGAATTCACTTTGATCCAATGCTGGCTTTTGAAGGCTGGAAGGAGCGATATACGGAATTGATCCGGCAAATCGCTGGAGTTGTCCAGTTACGACGGATCGCGTGG
The DNA here is from genome assembly GCA_024644125.1 of Candidatus Aminicenantota bacterium. GTDB lineage: Bacteria > Acidobacteriota > Aminicenantia > UBA2199 > UBA2199 > JAHELQ01. The sequence continues at coordinate 4,245 of JAHELQ010000142.1, forward strand.
TGGAGTCTCGGGACATTGCGGTTTCCCTTTTCATTGCGGGAACATATCCTGAAGCACAAGGAATCGAATCTGTTTGCCGGGGAATTGATCAAGGGCTTCGACGGGAAATACCGCTATTTTAAACCATTAAGGCTGGAAATGTTCCGGCATGCCCGCGACACCATTCGACGGGAGGTTGGAGAATCCGTTCCTCTCTATCTCTGCATGGAGGACTCTGAAACCTGGCTGGAGACATTTCCGGAGATCGAACCGGTTGAGGAGAGCGTAAACAAATATCTATATGATTCGGTGTTTAAATAAAAAAAGGGGCACCGGACGATGCCCCCTCTTGTAATGTATAGATTGATATTATTTTTCAGAGATGAGGTTTACGGGATTCAACGGTTCATTATTCAGCCGTACTTCGTAATGAAGGTGGGGGCCTGTGCTCTTACCGGTGTTTCCCACATATGCGATCACGTCGCCTTTCTTTACGATGTCGCCTTTTTTGACGGTGAATCCCTTCAAATGGGCATACCGGGTGGTATATCCGGCGCCATGATCCAATACAAGCAAATAACCCCAGGCTTTCTTCTCCTCAGCCTGAGTCACCACTCCGTCGGCCGTAGCCACCACCTCGGCGCCTGGCTTCGCCTTTATATCGATGGCTTTGTGAAACACTTCCCGTTTGGTGAATGGATCCCGCGCTTTGCCGAATCCCAGCGTGATGAACGTTTTGTCCAGGTAGCCGCGAGTGGGCCAGATATCAGGTACGTTGCCTTTTGGCCCATCTGCGGACTCGCCGCCATTACCACTGGTTTCACCGGGGAGACGGAAAGAGATCACCGCTGTAAACGCAAGTGGTGTTTTAGGGGGATTGTATTGCCATTGTCCCACCGCGTCCATAGCCGCTTGTTTGAGGGCTGGGTTCCCTGAAATAACCCCGAGCTCTTTCACGGTTCCGTCCAGGCCGATACTTCCCTGGAGCCGGACCCATCCCTTGATTCCTTTTTTAAGGGCATCTTCAGGGTATTGGGGGCGGACTGTGCGGATCAACTCAGGTTTGTATTGAGTGGATAGAACGATCGGCGATTCCTCCACCATCTCGGTGTCCATTTCCCGGTGAAAGGAGAGGAAATAGATCTTTCCGTCGGGAGTTTCGAATCCATAGATCGCTGTGTTCTTCTCTTTCAAGTCCAATTTTGTATCCAGGAGATTTTTGCCCTTCTCTTTTTTCTCCGCGTCTCCAGTGAAGACTTCGATACGGAAGACATCGCTCCCCTCTTCACGGCTCAATTGCAAGCCGAATTTTTCACCATTCAATACGAATACCCTGAAGATCCGTTTAGGGTATTGCATCGGCCAGGTCCAATGGGCCTGGGTCATCAGTTTCACGTCGTTGACATTGAAAATTCGTTTCAACTTGTCTTTTTCCTGCTCCAGTCCCGCTTCGGTCACGATGTTGCCGACGAAGAATGGTTCGACATAAAACGATGTCACCACAGAGGGTTTGTAAATATTTTCCTGTCTGATTCCTTCGTAAAAACGGAGATTCACCAGCACATCCCCGCCGGCTATCAGGTCTCCTGCCAGAAGAAAAAATGCAAGCAAAAGCCAGACCGCCTTCATATGTGTTTTGCAGTTAACAATCATCATAATCCTCCTATAATCACGTTTGTGAGATCCCGGCGCTAGCGCCGTTTATGTTCGATTGGCCAATGACATTTCATTTTATTTTGATTCTACCCAGACAATGGTGGTGTTGGTCTGCGGTTCTTTGATGATGTAGGTTTGCGCCGGTCGCCCGTCCACGCGCACATAACGGACAATATCGTATTGTCCCGCACTACTCGCGGCGCCTGTGAGTTCCGGTTGAGCTGGATGTTTTGGGGGGAACAGTTTGGGTCCGAAAAATAGGCCGCCTGCAACCAGGACAACCAACGCCAACGCCGCTGCCACCGGACGCAACGCCCGGCGCAACAGCCAAAAACCTGGCTCAAGAGTCGAAACTCCTCCGGAAATTTTTATTGTCCGGTCCGGCATCCCTACATCCTCTGCGGGATAGACGACGGGATCCAGGAGCTCCGCCTTCCGCGCCACAAACCCCTTCTGCTGCAAAAGCCGCTGAAGACGGTTCCGGCATGCGCCGCAGCCTGAGAGATGTGACTCGATCATCCCTGCCTCTTCTTCCAGGCAACCACCATCCAGGAATTGTGTCAATTTATATTCTTTTATACAGCTCATTGCCGTTCTCCTCGTTCAATCGCCTGTTGCAATCGCCGCCGGGCGCGGGTCAAAAGTTTTCCCACCGAAGTTTTGTCCACTCCCAGGGCAGCGGCGATTCCGTCGTAGGTAAGCCCGCTGTGAAACAGTTCCAGCGCAAGGCGATCGCGAATACGTAAGTTCCCGTAAGCGCGCCGCACCAGTAATTCACGCTCCTTGTGGAGAGCGGACTCTTCGGCATCCACGGTCTCCAAAATTGCCGGGCCCGGAAGCAAGCGCTCGCCTAAGGGAAGTTTTTGTAAGATCTGCCGCCAGGTTTCCCGTCTTTTTAAAAGGGTGTAACAACTATTGCAGGCCACCCGGAAGAGCCAGGCCCTGGGATCCTCGATCCCGTGATTTCGCTCGAATTGGCGATGCAATTTTATATACGTTTCCTGCAACACATCGCAGGCTTCATCGGGATCTCCCAACAACCGGTACACAAACCGGTACAACGCTTTGTGGTGGTCACGGTAAAACCGCTCGATCTCTTGTTCTGGAACCGGGACGTCTTCATTTGGCCGCATCGTTCAATTATCTCACATTTTTACGTTTTTGTTTCATATAGTGAGACAGGTGAGCGTTCTGATTAGGGCACCCGGTTGATTTTTTTTGTAGAAAATGACGGGCGGCCGCCAATTAGTATGACAAAACCAAATCGGAGGCAAATCCGACGGCGGCCGCCCGCTATATATTATTCACCCAGATAGACGTTCTTGTGTTTGGTATTTTTAGTCAAAGAAAACAGAAACGCGATGAAGGAATGAAGCAATACGATTGTGTAGCCGGTTGGAAAGTCGAAATTATAAGAGATTAAAATCGCCATTAGATTGATTATCGTGCCGATGATCCACGCAACCGCCACTTTATTTCCGCGATTGATTGTTTTTGCGATAAGAGCTGGAGAGATTAGCAAGGAGAAAATCACCAATACCCCGGCTAACCTGACCGAACTGGTGACAGTGACGGCGAAAGTCACAAAAAAAAGGACCTCTTTCATGAAGCCTTTGGCTTTTTTGCAGAAAAAAAATATAAATAACCCGAGGGCGGCATAAAATAGCGCCACCTTCAAGATCTCTTTCATCGGCGTGAAAAGAATATCTGCGGCCATCAATTGGTGGAATTCCTCCATGCCATGAGCAGATTTAGACAGCAAGATGAATACAAACGATATTCCAAAAGCATAGAGAAGGCCGATAAACGCTTCGAGATGTTTAACTTTTCTGCTGGCGATTGAAATCAACAATCCTCCCAGTAATGCAAAAAAGAGAGAAATTCCATAAAGATATTTCCCTTCGAAAAAGAACAACGCAATCGCGGTACCGACTGCAGCCATCTGCCCGATGGCTAAATCGGTGAATATAATACCTCTCTCAATGATCTCCAGCCCAAAATAGGAGTGGATCCCCAATAAAACAAGAGAGAGAAGGAATACTGGGAATAGTATGTCGATCATTTGCATAACCTCGAAATTATTTCTTCATGTAACGAAAATATGTCCGTTGCTTCTTCCACCGCGCCTACATCATGAGGGAGCACGATCATTGGGATCCCTGTCTTCTGTGATAGGAACGCGGATGTTTTTTTTGAGTGATAGACATCATGTAAAATCAAAATGATATCTCCATGCTTGACTTTCTCTATCAGATGACTTATGTGTCTGGAAGTGGGGGGTATACCGGGTAGAGGCTCCACTGTTTCACAAACTTCCATTCCAAAGCGCTCCAGGAAATAATCCATATTGCGGTGGTATTCGATCACTTTTTTACCTCTTAGAACGGCTATTCTGGCTTCCCATCCGGCAAGCTGAGTTTTCCAGGCTTTGTCGAGGGAACGACTGTTTTCTCTGTAAAAAGAATTGTTTGCCGGATCCAGTTGGCCGAGTTTGTCGGCAATTGCTCGAGCGAGCTCGGGAATGAAATCCGGATTCAGGCAAAAGTGAGGATTGCCAGCCGGGTGAATATCACCTCCTGCTCGTGACACATTTGTGGGGGTTTGAATCAGTTTGACATAATTGGATAGATCCAGAAATCCCTTTTTCCCGGGCATCACGCCAGAATTGTTGGCCTGGTTCAGCAATGCGGGTAACCAGCCCAATTCCAATTGAGCGCCATTGATCACGAGTAGGTCCGCGGTGCGGATTTTGGCGATCAGCGAGGGTTTAGGAACTATCGTGTGGGGATCCCAACTACCTCTGGATAAAGATTTGACTGAGACCTTTTCCATACCTACCTTTTCTACTAAATCCGCTATATATGGATAGGTCGCCACGACCTTGATCGCAGGAAAAAGAGACACACAGAATAGAAACACGATACTACCAATCACTATATCTTTTGATAACCGCAATTTAATTCTCCTTTTTTCATTAGAATGGATGAGCTCCGTGAGCTCCGATCGATAGATTGATTTGCAAAACGATTTCATGTACCTGGATTCGGTTGGCATTCAATTCCCGGGAGCGATCATGGGCGTATTGCAACCGAATCCGGGAGAATTCGCTGGGACTGAATTCCAACATTGCCGATAACTCATACGAAAAATCCTGAAAATAGAACCAATCGTAGCGAACACCGACGCGCCAGCGTCGCGCATAACGCCAGATCAAGTCGGCATATCCGCCGAAGTGGGATTCGTCGTCAATTTTTCCACTAAGGTACTCGGTCTGTAGAGACAGATAACGATATGAATCAATCAGGTATTTGAGGGTTAGATCGCAACCAAATATCCGGCTCGTCGTTTTCATGGTTGTGATCTCTTCCCCATCATCGGGTTGTTTCTCACGTGTGCCGCCGGCATAGGATACCCCGGCCAATACCACCACCGGACCTGTATCGAACGACGTTTTTAAAAACGACACCAATAGATGGGGATCGCCGTCAATATTTCCGAAACTGGTTTTGTTTTCTCCCGCGAGAATTTCCAGGCCCGCTTGCAAAAAAACATCCAACGGCGCTACCCAGTTGAGCTGCACGCCTTTCTCATCGAGGTTCGATTCGCCGAAAAAGTCTCGATATACCAATGGCTGATCACTGAAATTCCAGCAATGATCGTGTTGTGAATTGAGTCGTCCGAATGAACTCAGGAATTGTCCGAGTTTCAATTGCAGTCCAAGCGGTAAACTCCTGGTTTTCACATAGGCCTCTTCGATTTCGAGCTTTCCTGCGGAGAATTGAAAAACCGTAAAAAGATCGAAAAAAGGGTCCACTGTAGCGCCGATCGCCAGCTCTATATAATTCAGGTTGAATCCCCTGGGAATCGCATCTTGGTAATCATCATCTCTGGTTACATATGAAAAGTCCAAAATAAGTGAAATATCCGGAACGAATTTGGCCTGGGAAAACGGCGAGGCACCGCTTTCAGTCTGTCCGGGAATGTGATTACTGCATAGACTGAATAATATGATGTACCACAATAATTTGCAAAATTTCTTCATTCTAACCTCCAATAATAAATATTTAGAACCGTTGAAGAAGTATTGAGAGTTAGCTGCGGAATATTGGAGGCGGGCGAATGAAAAAGGAAATTTTATTGAAAAAAGGTGGAATCAACCGATCGGATTCGGTGATATGCGCGATGCCGACATAATGAACTGAAATCAACCCTGGCTGTTGCAAGTCGGCGGAGCATAAATTCTTTTGGAAGTTGCACTCGGGGCAATCGTGATGTACGGCTCCGTCGGGATGAAAATGGAACGATGCTCCAGCACTCATTCCCAACCAAAAGATAGCTAACAGAACTGAAATAAGTTTACGCAATTTGTTCCCGTTCATTTCGACATTCGTTAAGTTGAGAGGCAAAATTTATTTTAATATAAATTCCCTTCCCTGTCAAACGGAGAGAATTTGTGGAACAAAAATCGGTTTTGAATTTGCTGGATTATACTTTTATACCCAGATCCGACAGCGCGTCTTCGATTTTTCGGGAGATCTCGGAATCGATTTTTTTGTAATTGCCGGAGGCGGGTTTTTCCTTCTTTTCGATCTTTAGCATCGCATCCAGATCCAAATCTTTTTTAGGACGTGATGGGATTTTTTCAACGATCTTGGGTTCTTCTTCTTTCTTTAGTACCGGGGCTACCAGTACTTCTTCTTCGATCGCAACTTCTTCGACCGGCGCTTCACTGTCTTTATTCTCCTGAAGGTCCTCGGTATGTTCCGTAAACTCGATGATTATTTCGTGTTCATCCACCGGTTCAGAGATCTCCTGCTCTACCTGTCCCACCTGTTCCACTGGGTTCATGTCTTCAGGTTGGGGGGCTTCTTGGGTTACCGCCTCTTCAACGGTTTCCTGGATCACTTCCTGCTCGACCTCTTCGATTACTTCTTCTGCAATACCGGAAAGTTCTTCTTCCGGGATATCCAGAAGCCCGGCGATTCGTTTTTTCAATTCAATTTTGTCCAGCGGCTTTTCAAAATAATCGTCGGCTTTGAATTGGTACAATGCTTGACT
>JAHELQ010000647.1 GCA_024644125.1 Candidatus Aminicenantota bacterium
GGCGACAACGGATCTACTTCCGGTGGGGCGAATTCATAGAGCAATTTGATGTTTGTGCCGCCGCCACCCAGATAATCTTTCATTTCATTTTCAGATAGCGGGCGAATGCGGATCGTTCCATCGTTCAAATCAACGATCAAGATCTTGCCCTGCCAACCCTTGTAATCGCTCATGACTGGATCCTCCCTGTGGAATTCTAGAGATTCACGCCCCATTTATTCTTCGTCCAGGTTCATTCTGAACCTTTCCTGCAGTCTCACCGCGTTCAGGTAGACGATATCCGCCACCCGGTCGTCCGTCAACGTGGCGCCTTTCATCATCTGGACCGGAAATGGAACCTCTGCGTGCATAAAAAAATCCAGCACTTCGCGAATATTCGGCGTGGCTGTCCAATCGGAACCCCACAGAATCCGTTCGCTGCCGATCATGCCTAACATTTTGGCCATTTCCATATAGAAGAGCGCTTCGCTTTTGTGAATCATGATATTGGCCACTGCCGTGATGGTGATGTACATATTTTTATGTCTCTGCACCATATTGTAGGTCAGATCCTGCCAGGGAAAACCGATGTGTTCCACAAATATCGTCAAGCCCGGGAAATCCACCGCCACATCATCCAATTGTAGAGGATTGTTATGCTTCATGCGAAACATAGGCCCCGGCGTGATTCCGGTGTGAATACTCACCGGGATATCCAATTCCAACGCCTTTTCATAAAGGGGATAACACAATTCACGATCATCTAAAAAATACCCGCCGAAATCATTGGGATTCATTTTGAATCCATGCAATCCCATCTCCTTGATAGCGTGCTCGAGCTCTTTGGGCGCGTCTTTTCCCCGGGGATCGATTCCGGCAAATCCTTTGAGCCGCTCCGGGTACTTGTCGATGGCCTTTTCGATCTCCTCGTTGGTCAATACGTCATACCCCAAAACCTCTTTAAAACTCAACTGGTGGAGCCAGGCGATTTCGATCATATTCCGATCCATTTCTTCAATCAGTGTCTCGAGAGAGGTGGATTGGTCGAACATACTTTTATAGCCGACCGTTTCCCGGATGTTGTCGATCTCTTTCACCAATGGATTCACCTCAGAGGTGCGTTCGAGATTCAGCATCGCTTCGTTGCCGAAATGGGCGTGGGTATCTATTCTCGGTCCTGTATACATCGGGTAATCTCCTTGAAATTGACTATTTTTTGTAAAATGTTTTATAGAACGAAACAATATTCAGAATCGCCAAAATCGCAATCCAGGCGACGACATTGAGCCATTGCGCGGTAGAGAGAACTGTGAGCGAAAAACCTTCGTTCACCAATTTAAGCAGCGGCGCGAACGGCAAACAACGGCCTACGGAAGCCACAATCGCCAACGGTTGGTGAAAATAAGCGCCGGAAAGGAATATGCCGGCCAAAACAGACATTCCACAGATGGGCCGGACAGATTTTTCGTTTGCCGGTCCAGCCAAAAGGATGCCCAATAAAATCAAAGGGATCGAGGCGAATAACGCAGCGGAAAGAATTCCCATGCAATGCTCCGGCCCCTTGAAACCATAGAGTAGGATCCCTAAAATTAGTAGCAGGATTACCTGGGCTGCAATGATCACCAGGCGGGAAACAAAAAACGCCCCCCAAACAGCCAACCTGGGAGGCGCCAACCTCTCGATACGGCGGAAAAGATGTGAGGAACGCAAAATCACAATCCAATCAGTCATACCGAAAAAAGCGGTAACCAATAAAAACGTAAAGAGAACACCGGAAAATACAGGCAAACGTTCACTGTTAAAAATCCGGACAATGCCCAGCACCACAAGAGGAATGATATAACTAAACACCAGGGCCTCTTTATTGCGGAACGAGATTTTGATTTCAGCTTTTGTCAACGATAACCAGGCTTTCATGTTAGTTTTCCCCTTCAATATCAACGACCCTGCAAGCGGCTCCATCCAGAGATTCTTCCGCCGAAAAAATCAAATGAATCTCATTTTCCTCCAGCCAATCGAACAACCGGTTCACGAATTCACTGTCGCCGAAATCCGGTTCTTCCCATATCACGATCTCCGGCGATGGAAGCATCGAGACTGCAAGTTGGAGACGATGACGAAGATTTTCTGATAATTTCCCGAACAAATCTTCTCTATATTTCGCCATTCCAAACATTTCCGACACCGCATCGGCAGAAGACGGGCACACGTCGGACAAACGGGCAAACAAATTCAAATTTTCCATAACAGTCAAATTCTCGTACAGTTTGTCATCCAAAAGGCCGACTCCCACTGAAACGGATGACGAGCGGGCCTTCTCTCTCAATTGTGCAAAATCCGGCCCGCGGGATTCCAGCCAATCGACCAGATGTTCCCGCGAATCGGCAATCGACCGGACAATCTCACGCCGTTGGCCTTCCTGCCCCCGCAATTGTATCATTCGCTCTTTCATGTGATGATCCTCCGCTTCTCAGGCTTTAACTTCTTCGGGATTGTAATCTTCCGATTTTCTAATCGCCCAGACATACTGGTAGGCGTGCACTCCGAACAACCGGTAAAGCATGAGCCGCGGCCATAGGAAAATCGCCGGGGATTTTTTGTAACGAAGAGGTTTCTCTCTGTACTTTTCCAGACGTTGTTTTTTGCGAGAAATTTTTTCCTCGTCGGGGAATCCCTTGAACACCATTTTGAAGACCTGCCTCATAGCTCCGGTAAACAGAGTGCCCCTGGCGTTGACAACCTCGAATCCAGCTTTGCGGAACAGGTTGATCATTTCGCGGGCGGTGAAAAAGCGGACGTGGGTTTCATCCAATAGACCGATGGGACGGTATTCCCAACGGCCCAATATCAACCGGATAATCAAGGTGTAATGGCGGATATTGGGGAGACTTACAGTGATAAAACCATCATCCTTCAAACATTCACGGAATTTTTTCAAAATCATCAACGGAT
>JAHELQ010000648.1 GCA_024644125.1 Candidatus Aminicenantota bacterium
CCCCGCCAGTCATAAAGAATTCCGGTCGTTTTTGGAGGAGGTGAAACGATCGTCGCTTCAGGCGTTTGAAAACCAGGATCTGCAATTCGAGGACCTGGTGGAAGCTCTCAATCCCCAGAGGGATCCCTCGCGCAATCCTCTGTTCGACGTATCTCTCGTGGTGCAGAATTTTGAATTTTCGAAACAGGAGAGCGACGGCATGTCGGCCACCTCCCTGGGTTTTCAAAATAAAACTTCAAAATTCGACGCCAGCCTCTTTGTGTATGAATTGGATGACGATAGACTCTATTTTAATATAGAATATTACACGCCGGTCTTCCAGCCTGCCACTATCGAGCGGATGGCCCGGCATATAAACATCGCCCTGGGCGCCGTGACGGAGAATCCCGGGATCGCCCTGGGAGAGATCGATCTCCTGGCGGCCGCGGAACGGAGGCAATTGACGGAGCAATTGAGCGGCGCTGGTATTCCCCCTATATGCGACGAGACGTTGACCGAATGTTTTTTGCGCGTCGTGGCGGCAGCGCCGGATCGGATCGCCCTGGTGAGCGGGGAACACATTCTGTCTTACGGGGAGTTGGCACGCGAGGCCCGGTCGATGGCCGCGTATTTGAAACTGCAAGGCGCCGGAACCGGATCGATCATCGGTATATGCGCCGCAAATCCGATCGTGCAGGCGACGGCCATTTGGGGCGTCTTGTTCGCCTCCGCCGCGTTTGTGGCCCTGTCGCCCGATATGCCTGAAGGTCGGCTAGACACCATCATACGGGATGCGGGCTTGCACATTGTCATCGGGGAGGCGAGATATCTTCGCCTGCTAAACCGCCTGCAATGGCAAAATCAATCGCTCGACATATTCTGCTGCCCGGACAGCGACGATATCGACGCTGAAATCGAAGAGGAGAATCATCTCATGGACCGGTCCCTATGGGATTATGTGGCCGAGTCGGCGGCCGATGACATCGCAGCCGGCGGTTGGATCTCCAGTTACACAGGCCGTCCGTTCAGCGCGGAGGAAATGGCGGAATACGGCCTGAATGTTCTGGAAAAGCTTAAACCTCTTCTCCATAAAAATGCGAAGGTCCTCGAAATCGGTTGCGCCTCCGGTCTTTCCATGTACCGCATCGCGCCGGAGGTGGGGCTCTATTATGGGACCGATATCTCGCCGGCCACAATCAAGCGGAACGTAGAAAAAATCGAGCGGGAAGGGATCCAAAACATCCGCCTCCGGGTTTTGGGGGCCCATCAATTGTTGTCGTTGGACGAATCCGGCTTCGATCTGATCATTATCAATAGCGTGATCCAGGCGTTTCCCGGACACAATTACCTCCGGTCCGTGATCCGCCAATGTGTTGGAATGTTAGCCGCGAGCGGCGCCATTTTTATCGGCGATTGTATGGATCTGGATCTCAAAGACCGGTTGACCGGAGAGACGACGGCCTTTCGGATGACACACCGGCAACCGGACATCAAGACCCGGACGGATTTCTCCGATGAATTGTTCGTGTCGCGAGATTTTTTCGACGATCTGGCGAGCGAATGCCCCGACATCGCGGCCATCGAATGCAGCCGGAAGTTTCACTCGATCGAGAATGAATTGACCAAATTCCGCTTCGACGCCTTAATCACGGTGGAAAAAACGAACGGTAACCAGGATCGGGCGAAGGCCGCTCGCAAACGGCGGCATGACAGACGCGCTCTGGCAGGGGCAGGCGAGGTTCAGCCAGACGTTCCCACTCCTTGTGATCCGGCTTACGTGATCTATACCTCCGGTTCCACCGGAGTTCCCAAGGGTGTAATGGTGGAGCATCGAAGCGCGTCCAACAGCGTCGAGGTCCGGCGCAGGGCTTATAGCTTTGATCGTGATACAGTAGCGTTGCAATTGTTCGATTATGTGTTCGATGGATTCATCACATCTTTTTTCACGCCACTATTGAGCGGTGGGCGATTGGTACTGCCCGAAGGCGCCGGAGCCCGCGATCTCGACTGGGCGGCCTCCGCTGTGGCCCGCTATCGCGTCGGCCATTTTATAGCCGTTCCCTCGTTGTTCCGAATATTGCTGGAACAAACCGGAGACGCGGGCTTGTCCTGTTTGCGGGCGATCACTCTGGCGGGCGATATGTTGTCGCCGGATCTCGTAAAACTGGCGGCCCGAAAAAACCATCGCATGGAACTGGTCAACGAATATGGGGTCAGCGAAGCAGCGGTTCTGTCCGCCATGCAACCGGGGCAACAACGGAAGCCTGAGATACGTATCGGCAATCCGATCGCCGGTACGCAACTATACATCCTGGATTCCTGGCAACGGTTGCAACCGCTGGGGATTCCCGGCGAACTATGCATCGCCGGCGCGGGACTGTCGCGAGGGTACCTGAACGAGCCGGAGCGGACAGCCGCCGCGTTTGTCACCAATCCGTTCGTTCCGGGGGAGAGATTGTACCGGAGCGGGGATCTGGCCCGCTGGCGGGCGGATGGCAGTGTCGAACTACTGGGCCGTATCGATTCGCAGATAAAAATCAGGGGCTTCCGTATCGAATTGGGAGAGGTAGATTCAGTCTTGATCTCCCATCCCGATGTCAGGGATGTCGTCACTTCCCTCATCAGGATCGACGACGGCGAACCTTCGCTGGCGGCATATATGATCGCCGAAGAGCCCGATAATGGCGCGCGTCCCACCGTATCCCAATTGCGGGAGTATTTGGGACGCCGGTTGCCGGATTATATGATTCCTTCTTATTTTGTATTTTTGGAGCAATTCCCGCGATCCGCGTCCGGCAAGGTGGACCGTTCGAAATTGCCGCTTCCGGCCGGTAGTCGGCCGGAATTGTCCACTCCGTTCATCTCTCCTGAAAACCCGCTGGGCCGGATTGTGGCGGAGACCTGGCAAGAGGTGTTGAAGCTTGACCGGGTGGGATTGCACGATAATTTCTT
>JAHELQ010000649.1 GCA_024644125.1 Candidatus Aminicenantota bacterium
TAGTCCCTTTTTTCCGCCGGAGGGATGGCTTCGAAACTTCCCGCCGCAGTCTCCAGCAATAGTTGCGCCTGCTTTTTGATTGTGTCGTTGCGGAAAATTTCCTTGAGGGTGAGCTTCTTGTTAAACTCCCGGTGAACCATTGATATCAAGGATAATACATTAAGGGAATTGCCTCCCAGATTGAAGAAATTGTGCTCAATCCCAAATTCGGAGGCGCCCAGTATATCGGACCAGATCTGATGCAATTTTTCTTCCGTGGGATTTTGTGGAGGAATGGCGTCGCCTGCCATATCGATCAATGGCAATGCGTTGTAATCGATCTTTCCATTGGGACGGGTGGGAATTTTGTCCAATAATTGTATATTTGCCGGAATCATGTAACCCGGAAGCCGCTGTCGGAGATAATCCTTCACAATCGCTACGCAATCTTCGTTCTTGGCGGAATCGGGATTTCCATTTGTGATATACCCGCCGAGCATCCATCGCCCCTCCCCAATTTCCCGGTATGCCACCACCGCCTCTTTGATTGCCGGGCAGCCCCGCATCGCCTCTTCGATCTCGTCCAATTCCACCCGTATACCGCGAATTTTAACTTGCCTGTCGCTTCGTCCAAGAAGTTCGATGGTACCATCGTTCAATATTCGACCAAGATCGCCGGTCTTGAATAACCGATCGGTCGGATCTTGCGACAATGGATTGGGAATGAATCTCTCGTCGTTAAGTTGTGGATTTTTATAATACCCGTGGGTAGCGAAAGGAGTTCGAATATAGATCTCTCCAACCGCCATCCGTTGGCATGCGTTGAGGTATTGGTCCAGCACCAGGATTCTCACTCCTTTCATGGGAATGCCGATAGGAATGCGCTCTCGCTCCAGATCTGAGGGACTAAGCAAATGATAGGTTTTGATCATAGTGGTTTCTGTGGGGCCGTAAAAATTCACCAATTGGACCCGTTCGCCAAATTTCCCATACCAGCGGATCAAATCCCCAGGCAAAATCTTTTCCCCCGACAAAAAAACGAAACGCAATTGCTTGAATATTTCCCCCGACGGCGCACTGTCCATAATAATACGGAACAATGAAGGAACACAGTGAACGGCTGTGACATTCGAATCGTCCAACCATCGCGCCAGGGCTTCGGGATCCTGTATCACCTGTTCGTTCGTTGGAATACACACTGTGCCGCCGCAAGACAACGGCACAAACACATCCCGCAAAAACGCATCGAAGCCCGGATGGATCAATTGGCTAAATCGGCATCCGCCATCGATCGCGAAGGTCTCCTGTTCCCATTGGATGAAATGGTGCAAACTCTTGTTCTTCCCCACAATGGCTTTCGGATGACCTGTCGTGCCGGAGGTAAAATAGATATAAATCTTATCATCCGGATGATACGCGATGTCAGGCTCGTCTATCGTATCTTCCAACCCCTCGGACAAAACAGGGTCCACAATATCGTCATTGTCCGTGATCGTCAAATCCAGATCCACAGTCTCAAGCATGCGTCGCAGACGTTCTTCCGGCAGCGAAGGATCCAACGGAACGAATACGCCGCGAGCCTTGAGAACCGCGATAATCGCGATGACAAGTTTGATCCTGTCCTTCATCAAAAGGCCGACCTGCCCTTCTATCGGCAACCGCTTTCGCCGCAACCATTGGGCAGCAATGGTCGATTGCCGATCCAACTGCCTGTATGTTATCCTGGTATCGCCCCATTCCAGAGCGATAGCTTCCGGATTGCGAGCGAGCCCTTCATTCACTAATTGTTGAAATATCCGTTCTTTCACTATACACCTCGCGTTAGTCTATTCGTTTTCCAGATCATCCATGAAATCTTGACGCGAAAGATCCTGTTCTTTGGAACGGATGGATATTTCGCCCACAGCAATTGAGTGATTCGCCGCCACCTGGCCCGCGATATGGAGCAAACACTCGCCCATTTCTTTCACTGTTTCTTCTTTGAAGAGGGACGAATCATACTCGAATTTCATACGCACCCGCCGGTCCTGCTCATAAATGAAGAGCGTAAGGTCGAATTTCGATTGCTTCCATTTCACCGGCAATGATTTCAGCTCCAGGCCGGGTATACTCATTGCCGGAAGCTCGAAGTTCTGCATCACCAGCATTACGTCGAACAGCGGATTTCTACCCGGTTGCGCCTCGATATGCAATTCCCGCACCAGATCTTCAAATTGCACATCCTGATTGGCGAAGGCTTGCTGCGACATTCTCTCCACATTCCGCACCATGTGAGAAACCGGTATATCATCCGGACATTCATACTTCAGCGCCAGAGTATTGACAAACATCCCTACCATGTCTTCCAATTCCAACAATTGGCGCCCGGCGGTCACAGTTCCCACAACCACTTCTGGTTGTCCGCCAATCCGTGCCAACAGAATCACAAACACAGTCATCAACACATTAAACAAAGTGGTTTCATGTGAAGCGGCGAACTCCAGTAGTAGGTTCGATAGTTCATCATCCACTTCGACGACCACATCGCTCCCCCGAAAAGTCCTCGATTCCTCCCTTCTGAAATCGGTGGGCAATAGTGATCGAGGGATTCCATTGCCAAAAACATCCTTCCAGAAGAGAAGCTGCTCTGCGATCTTCTCCCGGTTGGCGTTTTCCGATACCCAGTACGCGTAGTCGTGGTAATATATATCCGGAGCAGACAAATGTTCGCCCTTGTAAAACGCCAGAAAGTCCTCTACCAGTATTCGGATCGACAAGCCGTCGGTCACGATATGGTGGGCATCAATCAACAGAAGATGCCGCCCGGATTCCAGCGTTCCATACCCTACCCGGAAAAGCGGAGGTTGCGCAAGATCAAAGGAACGAAAAAACCCCTCCATAAGGATATCTAGAGTATTTTCCGTCCCCAGGCCCAGATCATCGATTTCCAAAGCGCACTCTTCATCATGGAC
>JAHELQ010000143.1:0-5990 GCA_024644125.1 Candidatus Aminicenantota bacterium
AAGGTAAAAATAACCCTTTTTCGTAGTTCAGGTATAACAAAGATGTTTCTTAAAAAGGTAATCAATTCTCTTCTCCTTCAAGAAAGATCGCTGTGCCTCCACTATTTTTTATCTTATCCAAAGCTGATTTTGAAAATTTGTGAGCGTAAACCGTCACTTTTCTCTTCAGCTCTCCATTCCCCAAAATCTTTATTTTAGCATTTTTATTTTTTGCAATTTTGGTTTCAAAGAAATTTTCTACTTTAAGTTCATCCAGGCCGCATTTTTCAATTGTATCAAGATTTACAATATTATATTCCGTTTTAAAAATATTTGTAAATCCGCGTTTTGGAATACGCCGGACGAGCGGCATCTGCCCACCTTCGAAACCTCTTTTTCGGGCATATCCACTTCTGGATTTCTGACCGTTCATACCTCTTCCGGCAGTTTTACCCCATCCGGAACCAGGACCTCTACCGATTCTTTTCCGTTTTTTTGTAGCGCCCTTTGCAGGTTTTAAATTAGCCAACGATATCATTTCTGTACCTCCACATCAGACACTTCAAGCATAAAATCAACCTTCTTGATCATACCGAGGATTTCAGGCCTTTTTTCTCTAATCACTTCTGAATTCATTTTTCCAAGCCCGAGTCCACGGACAACAGCCCTTTGTTTTTCAGTTCTGCCGATCAAACTCTTTACCAATTTTATTTTTAACATAGGGAATTCTGGTATCTTTTTTACTGCCATAGTTCCTCCTCGGAAATATCACGTCTTTTTATGATACTTGCGGGTTCCTTCAGTTCTCTTAATCCATTGATCGTCGCATGCGCAACCGTCAGGATATTCTTACTTCTCAGACTCTTGGTCAAGATGTTTTTAATACCGGCTAACTCCATTATAACACGGACGGCGCCACCGGCAATAACTCCGGTACCACGAGAGGCAGGTCTCAAAACGACACGGGCAGCACCGAACACTCCGATTTTGTAATAAGGAATTGTATCGTTGATAATCGGTACTTCGACCAGATTCTTTTTGGCGTGAGCAACGGCCTTTTTTATTGCCAGGGGGACTTCGCGTGCTTTGCCTTTACCCAGTCCGACTCTGCCTTTTTTATCGCCCACGATTACGGCTGCAGAAAACCTTAGATTTTTTCCACCTTTGACTACCTTGGTTACTCGACGGATGGAAATGACTTGCTCTTCAAATAATGTTTCCATACTTTCTAATTCCTGCACCTTAAGACTCCTTAAAATTTTAGTCCGCTTTCCCTGGCGGAATCGGCAAACACTTTGACCCTACCGGTATACGCATATACATTACGGTCAAAAACTACAGAAGTGATATCCTTTTCTTTCAGTTTATCTGCAATCAATTTTCCTAGAGCCTTTGCCGCCTCTTTATCTTTTGTGCTTTTCAACTGTTCTTTCACATCTTTAGCCAATGTTGTAGCTGAGGCAAGGACTTTTCCGTTTGTATCATCATATACCTGGGTATATAAATATTTATTACTTCTGACAAAAATCATCCTGGGCCGTTCGGGAGTACCGTTAAGTTTTTTCCGGATTGTTTTTCTAACTCTATCTTTTCTTTTATTCTTTAATATATACTTAGGGGTAATCATCTTATACTCCTGCCGTCTTTCTTACTTTTTGTCTCAAGTATTGTCCTTCGATACGAATACCTTTCAGTTTATAAGGCTCAACCGGCCGAATTCCCTTAATATTTGCGCAGGTCTGTCCCAACAGATGTTTGTCGTGCGAAGTTAGCGTAAAACTTCCAGGGTTTTCCTGGGAAGCGGTAACACCTTCCGGCAGTTCAAAATCAACCGGATGGGAATATCCCACCTGAAGATTGATAACATTGCCTTTGACAGTGGAACGCCAACCTTTCCCCACGACTTCTAGTTTTTTTGAAAATCCTTTTGTCACTCCGATCACTGCATTGTTCAGTAAACTCCAAACAAGACCTTGCATTGCTTTTTTCGAATCGTCTTCAATGTTGACAGAGACTTTATTATCTTCTAATTCAATCTTAACGCCTTCTTGAATTTTTACCGACAACTCACCTTTCGGGCCCTTCACATGAATCTGATCTTCTTTGATCTCTATTTTTACGGAGCTGTCAAACGCGATCGGTTTCGCTGCTAATCTTGACATTGTTTCCTCCTACTATGATACATTGCGGTTACCAAATGTGAAGCAATACTTCGCCGCCGACATTATTTCTAGTACATTCTTTACCAGTCATTATGCCTTTTGAGGTAGATAAGATTGCCACTCCAAGTCCGCCCAAAACCCTGGGAATACTATCTACATCAGAATAAATCCGACGACCAGGTTTCGAAATCCTCTTCACTCCTTCGATGGCACTCAACTTATTCATATATTTTAGATCAACCACAATCTGTGGTGGAAATTCATTGTTATCAACTTTAAAATTTAGAATGTATCCCTCTTTTTTTAAGATCTTCGCGATTTCTAGTTTTATCGTAGATAGAGGAATGGAGACCTCTTTCTTCTCCACCATGATAGCATTCCGTATCCTCGTTACCATGTCTGCAATAGGATCCGTATGTGTCATATTTTACTCCTTCACTTGTCCTACATACCCGGATTTACCAGGATGCCTTTGTCACACCAGGAACTTCTCCGCGAAGGGATAATTCCCTGAAACATAGCCGGCACAATTCAAATTTTCTGTACACAGCTCTAGGTCTTCCACAAATCCGGCAACGGGTGCGTTCCCTTACGCTGAATTTCCTGCCTTTTTTTGACCGTGCAATTATTGACGTTTTTGCCACCTTTGGCCTCCTTTATAAAATCGGCATTCCCAGCCGCTTCAACAACGCTTTGCCTTCCTGATTGGTCCTTGCGGACGTTACCAGTGTAACCGACATTCCCTTCGTTCTATCGACCTTGTTATAATCAATTTCTGGAAACACAAGCTGATCTTTTAGTGCAAGGGTATAGTTACCTGTACCGTCGAATGCCCTGGGAGACAACCCGCGAAAGTCCTTGATTCGTGGAATGACAATAGAAACAAGGCGATCGAAAAACTCATACATCCGAATCCCTCGCAGTGTGACTGTTGCGCCTACCGGCATTCCAGCCCTCAATCTAAACGAAGCGATAGATTTTCTTGCTCTGCGGATAGCTGGTTTTTGTCCCGTGATGGTGGCAAGCTCTTCCACTACCGTATCAAGAAGCTTAATATTCTGAGTAGCTTCGCCAACGCCAGAATTCACAACAATTTTTTCGAGCCTGGGCACTTGCATTATATTTTTCAGGTTGAGCTCTTTTTGCAACTCAGCCCTGACTTCATTCTTATATTTTTCATAAAGTCTGCTCATACTAATTTCTCCTAATCGAGTACCGTCTCACACTTTTTACAGACCCGGTGCTTATCCTTTCCGGCTAGTTTGTATCCGACACGGACGCCCTGCTCGCACTCTTTACAATAATACTTCACACTTGCCATCGGAAGGGAACCTTCCCTTTCAACTATTCCACCCTGGATATTTTTCTGGGGATTCGGTCTTACGTATTCTTTTACCATGCGTACTTTTTCAACTATAACTCGGTTTTTCTCTGGCAAAATTCTTAGAATTTTTCCGATTTTCCCTCTTTCTGCCCGTTTTCCCCTGACAACGATAACAGGATCACTCTTTTTTAATTTCATCTTTTTTATCATTTAAATCACCTCGGGTGCTAAAGATACGATCTTCATGAACCTTTTTTCCCTGAGTTCTCGGGCGACAGGACCGAACACGCGTGTACCCACCGGTTCACCCTGTTTGTCAATGACAACTGCGGCATTATCAGAAAAGCGGATGTATGAACCATCTTTACGCCGAACTTCCTTTCTTGTTCTGACAATAACAGCACGCACAACGTCACCTTTCTTGATTTTTGAATTTGGTTCAGCAGTTTTGACGGCACCTACAAAAATGTCACCTACATAGGCAATTTTCCCGATACCGCCTCCTAACGCACGAATGAACATTACTTCTTTGGCGCCTGAATTATCAGCAACTTTTAAGCGTGTTTGCATTTGAATCATTTGGACACCTCTTTATTCTTTGAAAGGCTCTGTTTCTCAGGTGCAACAGTAATGATTTCCGTTACCAACCACCGCTTTTTTTTGCTGAGAGGTCTGACCTGAACCATTCTGACTTCATCACCGGCCTTACATTTATTTTCGTGATCATGGGCGAGGTACTTTTTCTTTCTACGCACAATTTTCTTATATACAGGGTGCATAAAAATTCTTTCGACACTTACCGATACTGTCTTATCCGCTTTCGAGGAAATACCAATTAGTGTGATATCACTATTTTTATGTTTTACGGTTGTATTATTTTCCATCGTTTGACCTCTTTTCGTCTAAAATTGTTATTATCCTGGCAATATCTTTTTTCGTAGTTTTAATTTTAAACGGATTATCTGCCTGCCCTAATGACTTCTGCATTTTCTGTTTAAACAGTTTATCACGCAATTCCACCAGCTTACCTTCCATTTCGTCCAATGTCAATGCTCTTATTTCTTTAGCTTTCATCTGGCCGCTCCTATTTCTCACGCTTAATGAATCTAGTTCTTATGGCGAATTTCGCCTGTGCAAGCCTGATTGCTTCTTTAGCTACCGTTTCATTAACACCTTCGAGTTCATAGATAATCCGGCCTCTCTTTACGACATCTACCCAAAATTCCGGATCACCTTTTCCTTTACCCATACGAACTTCAATCGGTTTGGAGGTTACAGGCTTATAAGGGAATAAACGGATCCACAGTTTACCGCCCCTTTTGATATATCTGTTAATTGCCACCCTGCCAGCTTCAATCTGCCTGGAGGTAACCCACGCGTTTTCAAGTGACTGGAGTCCGAAATCGCCGAAAACAAGCGTATTACCTTTTGTGGCTTTTCCTCTACGTTTTCCTCTGAAAACCTTTCTATGCTTGACCTTCCCTGGCATTAACATGATTATTCTCCTTTTTCATCTATTTCGATCGCCTGCTTCTTGAATTTCGGTTTCTCTTTATCTGCAACATAAACCCATACCTTGATGCCAATCAGGCCGTAATCGGTATGCGCTTCAGTAAAACCATAATCAATATCCGCACGCAATGTCTGGAGAGGGAGCTTCCCTACGAGATACCACTCAGATCTGGCAATTTCCGCGCCACCGAGTCTTCCGGAAACCTTAATTTTTATTCCAATGGCACCTGACCGGAGAGAGGAATCCACAGCTTTTCTCATTGCCCTTCTGAAAGATATCCGTCTTTCGATCTGATAGGCTACGCCTTCGGCAATCAATTGGGCTACAATTTCTGGATATTTTATCTCAATTACATCAACAAGAATTTTATCCAAAGTCATGCCAGTCAACTGTTCGAGAAATTTCTTCATCTGCTGTACACCAGCGCCGCCTTTCCCAATAATGATACCGGGGCGGGCCGTGTTTATCTGGACACGAATTGTATCAGAAATTCTTTTTACTTCAATGGATGCAATACCGGCATGTTTATACTTTTTTTTGATCAATTTTCTGATCTTTATATCAGTATGGAACAAATCAATGTAATTCTTACCTTTGCTGTACCATAAAGATAACCAACCTTTGTTGAATCCTAGTCTAAATCCATATGGATGTGTTTTTTGCCCCATTATTTCTCCTCTCTTTCATCTAAATATATTGTAACATGCGCATATCTCTTTAATATTTGAACTCCCCGCCCTCTCGGTGCAGTTCTAAATCTCTTCAAATAAGGCGCTTTATCGGCAAAAATCTCTGAAATAAACAAGCGATCAACATCTACATTAGGATATTTAACTTGCGCATTGGCAATCGCTGAATTCAAAACCTTCGAGACGAATTCAGCAGCTTTTTGCTTACGGGTAAACTTTAAAATTGTCATTGCCTCACCGGCATCTTTACCCCTGATCAAATCCACTACTAGACGGCACTTTCTCGGTGATATTTTTAAATATCTACCTTTAGCAACTGCAAT
>JAHELQ010000143.1:6000-10889 GCA_024644125.1 Candidatus Aminicenantota bacterium
GACCTCCTATTTTTTACCCTTGCTGTCTTTAGAGGTGTGACCTTTATAATTTCTAGTTTCAGCAAACTCGCCCAGCTTATACCCAACCATATTCTCCGTAACAAATACAGGAATGAACTTTTTACCATTATGTACGGCAAGGGTGAGCCCAACCATTTCGGGAACAACAGTAGAGCTGCGCGACCAGGTTTTAATAACTTCTCTTTTTTGAGCATTCTTGACGTTTAAAACCTTACTTAACAGTTTTTCTTCAATAAATACACCTTTTTTCAGTGAACGTCCCATGAGCCTACTTTCTCCTCTTCACAATAAATTTTTGGGTTCTCTTGTTCTTCCTGGTTTTATATCCTTTAGTAGGTTTACCCCATGGAGTAACAGGAATTCTTCCACCCTTTGTTTTACCTTCACCACCACCGTGAGGGTGATCGATCGGGTTCATTACGGTACCTCTGACGTGTGGCCTTTTCCCCAACCAGCGGCTACGGCCAGCTTTGCCGACTTTGATGTTGCCATGTTCGACATTTCCCAACTGACCAATAGTAGCGCGACAATTAACGTGAATTTTTCTCAATTCACCTGAAGGCATTTTGATCAATGCGTAAGTGCCTTCTTTAGCCATCAGGGTGGCAGCAGAACCCGCAGTCCGGGCAATTTGTCCGCCTCTACCTTTATTGAACTCAATATTGTGAATTACGGTACCAACCGGAATATTTTTTAGCAACAGTGCATTACCGGGAAGGATTTCAGCTTCGCCATCAGTTGAAACTACAGTATCATCGACATTAATACCATTGGGAGCCAAAATATATCTGCGCTCACCATCTTCGTATTTAATTAAAGCGATACGGCACGTTCTGTTGGGATCGTATTCGATAGTTTCCACAATACCTTTTACATCATATTTATTTCGTTTAAAATCAATAATCCGGTATTTACGTTTATGACCGCCACCTCTAAACCGGATGGTGATTCTTCCAAGACTGTTTCTACCGCCAGACTTCTTTAAAGTTACCAGTAGTTTTTTATAGGGCTTGTTTGTCGTAAGTTCATCGAACGTATAGCCGGTTTTGCCTCTCTGACCAGGAGTAATAGGATTGTATTTTTTTATGCCCATTATACCACCTCAAAATATTCAATCATTTTTTCATCGGGTTTCAATTTTACATAGGCTTTTTTCCAATCTGATCTTTTTCCAGTAAATCTTCCGAATCTCTTTTTTTTACCATCATAGTTCATGATCCTGACCCATTGGATTTTTACCTTAAACAGTTCCTGCACGGCCTTCTTAATCATTATTTTGTTGGCATCCCGATGAACTTTAAAGCAAAGGAGCCGTTCCTTTTCTTTTAGATCCGTAGATTTTTCCGTAATAATCGGAGCTACGATGATATCGGTGTTTTCTAACTTCATTTTAATACCTCCACCAGGTGGTTCACTGCTTCTACAGAAAACATAATATAACTATAATCCAGGGAGTCATATATATTAATCTCTTTGCAATCAATCGATTTAATATTTGGAACATTCCGGGTAGAAAGCATCAATTCTGAATTTTCTTTTTTATCGACTATCAACAATTTGTCGTAAGCGAAATTTTTCAGCACTGAGAGGGTGTCTTTGGTCTTTTTTGATGTCAATGTCAAATCATCGATGATTAAAATTCTATCATGCCGTACTTTATCGGAGAGAACTGATTTCAAGGCATTTCTTCTGGCCTTTTTAGGCATTTGATAAGAATAATCCCTTGGTTGGGGGCCAAAAGCTATGCCGCCTTTCCGCCACAGAGGACTCCGAAGACTGCCCATACGAGCACGTCCAGTTCCTTTTTGCCGCCATAATTTTTTACCGGTTCCGGATACTTTGCCCCGGGTTTTTGTCGATGCATTCCCGCTTCTTTGATTAGCTCTAAAATTCTTGACAGCTTCATAGATGAGATGCTCATTCAACGGATAATCGAAGATTTCCTCCGGCACTTCAATTTCGCTAACTTCGGAATTCTTTATGTTTTTTACCTTCAATTTCATCTTCGTTATCTCCTCTTAAAGGAATCCTTTAAAATAAAAACATAATTATCATTAAACCCGGGTACAGCGCCTTTCACAAGAATCAGATTGCGGTCAGTATCAACTTTTACAACCTGAAGCCCTTTTATAGTTCTATTTTTACCACCCATTCTTCCGGGTAACTTTTTTCCCTTGATCATTTTTCCAGGATACGCACACATACCAGTAGAACCGGGGCGACGGTGAAACATTGAACCATGAGTTGCGCGTCCTCCACCAAAATTCCATCTCTTTACAACACCCTGGAAACCTTTTCCTTTGGTAGTACCGACAACATTTATTTTTTCCTTTTCTTCAAAAATATCCACTTTGACGGTATCTCCAACGTTCAAGGAATCATCATCCACAAAGAATTCTTTTAATACATGGGTAGGAGGTACATTGGCTTTCCGAAAATGCCCCATCATTGGTTTATTGACTTTCTTTACTTTTTTATCTTCCACGAAACCCAACTGGACCTTTTTCGAGCTGTTGACATCATTCATCTTTTTCTGAACAACCAAACAAGGCCCTGCTTTTAAGACTGTTACTGGCAACACCCTTCCGTCATCATCAAAGATCTGGGTCATTCCAACTTTCTTTCCTATTAGTCCTTGAATCATTTTATCACCTTCTCATATTTATTAATTTAGCCATTCCCACACGAAATTCCGAACCAACATCTAATTAGATTTGACCTCTACTTCAACACCAGCGGGTAAGTCCATTTTTTTCAGTTCAGCAATAGTATCATCATTATGTTCCAGGATCTCAATTAATCTACAATGAGTTCTGCGCTCGAAATGCTCTCTCGATTTTTTATCGACGTGAGGAGAACGCAATACACAAAACCGCTCAATTCTCGTGGGAATGGGAATCGGTCCCGCAACTTTTGCGCCAGTTCTTTTGGCCTTGGCGACAATTTCCGCTGAGGACTTGTCAAGGATGCGACTATCAAATGACTTTAATTTAATTCTTATTTTTGTTGTCATATTTTACCTTTTTACTCGATAATATCGGTAACGGAGCCGGCTCCAATCGTTCTGCCGCCTTCACGAATTGCGAACTTCAAACCTTTCTCCATAGCGATCGGAGTGATCAGGTCAATCTCAAAACTGGAGTTGTCACCAGGCATTACCATTTCTACGCCTTCGGGCAATTTCACACTGCCGGTCACATCGGTTGTACGGAAGAAGAACTGGGGACGATAGCCGGTTACAAACGGAGTATGACGGCCACCTTCGTCTCTGCTCAAAACATACACTTCGGCTTTGAATTTGGTGTGCGGAGTGATGCTTCCGGACTTGGCCAAAACCATTCCACGCTCAACATCCTCACGGCTGGTTCCACGAAGAAGAACACCAATGTTGTCTCCGGCTTCGCCGCGGTCAAGCAGCTTTTTGAACATTTCGACACCGGTTACCACTCTCTTCATGGTGTCGCGGATTCCAACGATCTCAATCTCATCGCCCACTTTTACAACACCGCGCTCTATCCTACCGGTTACAACCGTTCCACGACCACTGATGGTGAAAACGTCTTCGATCGGCATCAAAAATTCCCTATCGATAGGACGTTCGGGCAGATCAATATACTCATCAACCGCGTTCATCAGATCGAGAATCTTTTTGTTCCAATCATCTTCCAAACCAGCGGTGGATTCCAAACTTCTTAACGCGCTGCCGCGAACAATCGGAATATCGTCGCCGGGGAATTTGTATTCTGTCAACAATTCGCGAATTTCCAGCTCAACCAGATCCAGAATCTCTTCGTCATCAACCATGTCGATTTTGTTCATGAAAACAACGATTTTAGGAACATTCACCTGACGGGCCAACAGGATGTGCTCGCGTGTCTGAGGCATCGGACCATCGGCGGCGCTCACAACCAGAATCGCTCCATCCATCTGGGCGGCCCCGGTAATCATGTTTTTAACGTAGTCAGCGTGACCTGGACAATCAATGTGCGCATAATGCCGCTTGATAGTATCGTATTCAACATGAGAAATCTGAATCGTAATTCCACGTTCTCTCTCTTCCGGCGCGTTATCTATACTCCAAAAATCCCTATATACTGCTTTCGATCCATCAAGCTGGCTCAATGTCTTGGTGATTGCGGCTGTCAACGTTGTTTTACCATGATCAACGTGACCAATAGTTCCAATGTTCAAATGGGGCTTACTTCTATCAAATTTTTCCTTCGCCATTTATGACCTCCTATGAATAACAAAGATATTATAAAAAGTGCATTGTTTTAAATTTTCTAAAATAGCCCTCGATCAGATTCGAACTGATGACCTCATCCTTACCAAGGATGCGCTCTGCCAACTGAGCTACGAGGGCTCACACAATTCATCTTAGTAAAGCATTATACAAGCGGGAGACGGGATTCGAACCCGCGACCTATAGCTTGGAAGGCTATAGCTCTTCCACTGAGCTACTCCCGCATCCAATATTTTCCGTTTTAAAAGGCAAAGAAAGTGGGCAGGGGCGGATTCGAACCACCGAAGGCGTGCGCCAACGGGTTTACAGCCCGTCCCATTTAACCGCTCTGGAACCTGCCCTCTCAAAGTTGCCTTCTAGCTGGCGAAGGGACTTGAACCCCCGACCTGCTGATTACAAATCAGCTGCTCTACCAACTGAGCTACGCCAGCACAGAAAAAAGAGTATACAACACCTATACACTTTTGTCAATAACAAAAAATCCATACAATCTAAACGGTCTAATAGCCTCTCTAAACCCGTTGAACTGCCGGGATCTTGCAAAAGACATGAGGCATTATACCTGTTTTTGCAGTAAAAAGCAAGTGGGAAAGATAAAAAAAACGTATTTAGATAAACATTTAAT
>JAHELQ010000650.1 GCA_024644125.1 Candidatus Aminicenantota bacterium
GTCTACTACTCCTACAACACCGCCAAACAACTGGAACACAAAATCAACACCCTCTTCCAATCCGATGAATCCTTCGGCTACAAATTCGACACCGGCTACCTGGCCCGTATCCGCTATCGCCCCTCGGTCTACAACGGCGCCTACCCCAGAATCGACGAATACTTCACCCGCGACAAATCCGGCATCATCCAGAACGTCACCCTCGACAACGAATTCACCATCCAATACAACGACGACCTGGAAATCACCGCCATCAACCAAACCCTCCCATCCCCCCACACCGAAACCTACTCCTACGACTCCCGCGGCAACAGACTGACGTCCCATCAAAACACCTACACCTACAACAACCTCAACCAGCTAACAGAATCAGCCACACTCATATACACATATGACCCAGACGGCAATCTCACAAAAGAAACCGACAAATCAACCGGAGAACAAAAACTTTTCTATTACAGCTCAGACAACCGCCTAAAAAAATTCGAACATATCCTCCCAGGACAATTCACCCCCGCAACTATCGCCACCTACACCTACGACACCTACGGCCGCCGCCTCTCCAAAACCGTCAACGGCGCCACCACCAACTTCCACTGGGAAGGCGACAATCTAGCCATGGAACTCGACGCCTCGTTCACTCCCATCCGCCGCTACACCTTTGGCATAGGCAAAGACTCTGTCGAAGGCCACGTCGAATTTGCCGAAGCCTCCTCAAACCTCTTCGCCCACCCCTACGGCTGGTACTCCTACATAAAAGACCAGGTAGGCACCATCTACAAAATCTTCTCCCACCAAACCCAGACCACCGCAACCACCCGCCACTACGACACCTTCGGCAACCTCCTCTCCCAATCCGGCCCCACCAAAGGCAACCTGGGCTTCCAATCCAAATATTTTGATCAAGAAAGTGGGCTTTATTACTATTATAATAGATATTATTCCCCAGCTTTGGGGAGATTTATATCTGAAGATCCAATGGGGGTTTATGCAGGGATGGATTTCTATTTATTTGTCACTAACAATCCTTCGAATTTTCTTGATCCTTTTGGACTTATAAAAACTTCCTTTAAGTTGTTGAAAATTATGAAGATAAGAATATCAAAAGGATACATCGAACCTCGAGTGGATCTTTCTGGTGATTGCAGATGTGAAAAAGGTAAATGGCGCCTTGAATTTAATTTTAAAGTACAACCAGTAATTTTTATAAGTTCAGGGGCAAATAAATTAAGATATATTGAACTATTAAGCCATGAATTAAATCATTTTTATGACTGGCATGATTGGTATTCGAATTGGAAAGAAAAACTTATTGAACATGAAGAAAACATGAGCTTTAATAGCTGTTCTGAATGTGAGAGATTTCTACGAAATATTAATGAGAATGCCAATGATTCGGCTTATAAAAACCATTTTGATTCTGTATATAATCATGATGGTGCATTTGTCTGGATTTGGAAGCTTATAGCGCACTACACAACGAGGTGATTAAAAAATGAAAAAGAAAATTGCTTACTGCGTATTATTGTTTCTCATCTTGTTTATTTTGCGACTGATAGATTTCTCTTTTTTGTGGAAATCTCTTTCTAGCGATTTAATGGGAGAGATGCTGTCGTCGCTCGAATATATAAACCAGACTACAGATAGCAAGCTTGGAAATAAAGAAAATCCAAAAAAATCACCAGAGATATATTTTGAAGAAATTGGAATGACTATACTCGCTCCTGAAAAAATATTTCGAAACAGGATCGATAGTAGGAGTGAAGATGTCGTTGTGCTATCTTATTTTGATCCCTTTCGTCCTCTTACCTATATGATCTATAATAAGAATGATAGTATTTTTCTTGGTAGTGGGTGTTGTATTACGGAGTTAAGCAAGGGGGTGAATGAAATGACGATTTATAAATTTGAGCTGGCACATTTTAGGAATACTGAAAAGAATAAGTGGTTTGTCTATTCTGTATTAAATAATTTGACTTTTGTCAATGAAACAAAAATCACCGATTCGAGTATGACGTTCAACTCACATCATTTAACTATAGAGAGGGAATGGTCAAATCTTTTCTTCACTATGTACACCTACCTCCCTTTGATATTAATTATTATTCTATCTGTCATCATTAATCGTGCTTTGTTGCTTACGCTAATATATTACTTTGAAATGATTTTATTATTCGGATACAAAAAGATTCTCTGTAATTCCCAATTGTGGCTTTACGATTTTCTGGGACTTGATCCCCAGTCAAACATACTTTCATTTGTGCTGGCATATGTGATTTCTGTATTGCTAGTTATGGGCATCTATTATAAATTGAAGCAAAGAAAATTGAGGAATTTTTCCTTAAAAGAGAAGTGGTTAGTAGTTTTTTTTCTAACTTTGCCATTATTCCTAAGGTTCTAACTTTATCAAGTAACATATGTCAAGAGGCGTATACATTTACGAGCTAAATCGGCTTATATATTTACGAATACACAAAATAGTTGTTTATCAAACGTCAACCCCAAGATAGACCAACGCTTCAGTGAGGCGGGCGAAAACTACCTTTTCCACTCGGGGATCTTTCATGGCTTTCAATAACCGGATATAATGTTCGTCCAATCTCCCGTCGTCGCGGATCTCGGAGAGTGTGTCCATTGTGTGCAAGAACATATCCCCTTCGCCTGTGATCAGCCAGGACGCGTTTAGACGGAAAGAACGGTGGGGACAGGCGAGAATGGCACTAACTTAACAGGTCAAGGAATCCAGGGGACAGGTTGATTAAAGGGGAACAGGAGCAGGCGAAACAGGAGCCGGATGGAAGCAGGGAAGATCTACATCGGTAGCATCGATGGTTGCATGCGATGCCCGGTTCGGCTGCCGTTGCGAACAAATATGCAAAAATTTATAAGCCGGCATATAATCAATCTGTTCCCATTACTT
>JAHELQ010000144.1:0-9591 GCA_024644125.1 Candidatus Aminicenantota bacterium
CCAGTTTGGATTGGACGATCTCCTCTTTGATCTCGATATTCTCCATGATCTGGATGTCAGGATACCGGGCTATGAGTTGCAACAAACTCTGTGCCAACCGCTCGTTTTTCACCTTTACCTTCAATATTCTCATGTTTCCTCAGGCTAATGGTAGTACATTTGAAGGTAAATTTCAACTGGGTTGTATTCTTTTCATAGCCTTTCCATGTTGGTTTGTCGAAGGATAGGTCGAAATAAAGTCGAAGATGTGAGATATTTTTTTTGTGATTCTATATAATAGACCTGGAGGTAATTTATTATGAAGAAAATGATGTTGATTGCATTATTAGCTGTGTTTGTGAGTCTTCCGGTGTTTTCCCAGACCATCCGGGTCACCCAGCCCAATGCGCCGGAGAATTGGCCTATTAGGGCTTCGAGGTCCATTACCTGGGAATATAGCGGCGTTTCCGGGAATGTGAAACTTTTGTTGTTCCGGGGTGAAACCGAAGTGGGAATCATCGCCACCAACCTTCCGATGGCAGTTCGGACTTATTCCTGGCAGGTGGGGCAGACCGATAGAGGGTACGCGACTCCAGGGAGTAATTATAAAATAAAGGCGAAGGTGATGGGCCAACCCATTGCAGATTTTAGCGACCGCCCCTTCACTATTTCCGGCGGCGTGACAATGGATTTGGGCGCTATGGAGGTGAGAGGGAAGCGGCCGTCGTTTCAGGCGCCGGTCAAGGTTCTCTATCCCAATGGCGGCGAAAGTTTGCAGAAAGCCGTTGTGAATGAGATTCGCTGGGAATCCACAGATAGTTTCGGTACTCCTAGGATTATCATCAAGCGCGGGAGCAGCGTGGTCAAGACTTATGAGCCGACAGGCGTTTTCGCGATAAGGCGTGGCAATCAATCCACCTGGAGTTGGGTAATTCCGGTGGATCTGGGAGCGGGTAACGATTATCGGATCAGGTTGGAGAATTCGGTGGGACGGTTGTCAGATGAAAGTGATGGGAATTTTTCTATCACCGAGGATCCGTTGATTGTTGTGAACCAGCCGAGGGGTGGTTCCTGGACCATGGGAGATCGCCGTCATATCGAGTGGCGTGCGTCCGGGGCCGGGAATCTTGATTTGTTGTTAGAGCCGGCCGCCGGTGGTAGGGGATATATGATCAAATCCAATGTTCCACCGGCGCCTTCCAGGTTTTTCTGGACAATCGGCAATTTTGAATACGACAATATCAGTTTCATCCCGCCCAGAGGCGTCAAGTATAAGATTATTGTCAGAGATCATAGCGGTTCTCCTTCCGGCGAGAGCGCTGAATTCGAAATCTACCGGCCCTCTATCACGATCCTCGAACCCAGCGGCGGCACGGTTCACCGGGGCGACGACAAAACCATCCGCTGGCGCACTGGCGCAGGTTTTGTCGGCAATGTGGATATCGAACTTTATCTCGGCACTCCGGATGGAAGTTTCCGTCGCTTCGACCAGTTGTACACGGATATCCGTGATATGGGAAGCGCCTCATGGCATGTGTATCCGCCGTTGCGAGGAGGAGAGGCTGAGATCGACGCGCCGCCGGCGGACCGGCATTATTTCATCCGGGTGAAATCCTCTCGTTGCCCAATGGTGTTCGGTGACGGAGCCGCATTTATGCTGCACAAATAACCGGTGTTTTATTGTTGAATTCAGCGAATATTTTTTATTAAATAGAAGCATGAATGCTTCGGATGTTTTGGATCTTATCCGCCGGGGTGAGAGCAGCCTTTTGTTACCGGAATTCCGGTAGGTAGCGGGGGCAGGTGAAGGTGATTTCGCTGTGGTATTGTATTTTTTGGACAAAGATGCGGATTAGTTTGGCGATGTCTATTTTATCTTTCCATGGATCGCATACGGCAGGGTTTTGGCTTTCGGTTGTCTTGATGTATTCCAATTCGTCGCTGGTGAGACGCGTTATTTCGTTGGTGCGGCATTGGTGGCAGAGCAATCCGCGGTAGTCGGATCTGACCCAGGCGGTGGTTAGTTGTCTTGATTGGCAGTTGACGCAGGAGTCGGGCCGGAACATCATTCCCTCGATGCGCAGGATCCATATCAGGAAGTAGAGGGTGGATTGGGGCATTGACACGCCTTTCTCGCGGTGTTCCAGTGTGGCTTTGACCAGCTTGTAGGCTCGCGTTTCTTTTTGTTGGGGGGGGATGAGTTTTAGAATGATTTCCGCCACCAGGTAGAAGTAGAATATATTATGCGCGTCTGAGACGAGTGAGAAGTGGCTCTGGATGATTTCGCCTTTTTGGAGGGTGATCAATTCCTTCTCTTCTTTCCAATAATAGACGAAGCTTCCTTCGGTCAATATTTCGAGTGTGGAGCCGAACCGACTTTTGGCTTTGCAGGCGCCGGGAGCGATGGCTTTGATATTTCCCCGGTCAAGGGTGAAGAGGTGAACCAGTTTGTCCTGCTCGTTTAGGACCGATGAGCCTAGCACGAATGCATGGCATTGCCCTTGAGGCATGGTTAGATAAATTTAGGAAGTATGATTGCCGCCAAACCCAGGAAACTGGCATATCCGATAATATCGGTCATCATTGTCACCAGCATCCCGGAAGCGAGCGCTGGGTCCAATTTCAACACGCGGAGCAACAATGGAATCATGGAACCTAACAGGGCGGCCATCGCCAGGTTGAATATAATGGCTGCTGCAAAAATCACGCCGAAAATCCACATGCCCGACACGATGTACGAGATGACACCTGAGATGATACCGATGGAAATACCACTACCGAGTCCCACCATGAGTTGCTTGAACAGGATGGAGCGGGAGCGCTTCCATTCCAATTCGCCGATCACCATTTCCCTGACCATAATGGCGACCGTCTGGTTTCCTACAACGCCGCCGATTGCCGCTACAACGGGCATGAAGACCGCCAACCAGATGAATTCTTTGATGGAGCCCTTGAACATGGCGACCACTATGGCGGAGAACGACGTGGTGAATAGACTGAGAAACAACCAGGGGACCCTTTTTTTCAATGAGGCCATCAATGGTAGATCCAGGCGGTAATCCTGGGTGACGCCGGCCAATTTGTAAATGTCCTCGGTCGCTTCTTCGTGGATGATGTCGATGATATCGTCCACTGTGACGACTCCCACCAGGCGGTCCGATTCGTCTACCACCGGAATGGCCAGCAAATTGTAGTTGGCCACGACCGCGGCCACTTCTTCCTGGTCTGTAAAGGCATCGACCTTGTATACTTCGGAGTTCATGATCTCTTTCAGTTTGAGTTTGGGATTGACCAGAATGATTTGTTTGAGGGAAACGACTCCTTTGAGGCGTTGTTCGTCATCTATGACATACAGGTAGAATGGGACCTCCACCTCTTCGCCAGCCAATTGAATGGCGGAGATGGCGTCGCCGGCGCTTGTGCCTTCGCTGAGCGCTAGAAAGTCGGACGACATAATCCGGCCGGCGGATTCTTCGGGGTAGGCCAACTGTTCCTGGACATCCACCGCATCCTCTTTTTTCATTTTGTTGAGGATCTCCAACTGGAGCTCTTCTTTGAACAATGTAATCAATGAGGCGGCGTCGTCGGAGGATAATTCTTCCAGAATATGAGTGATCTGGAGGACTTCCAGGTCCGAGAGTATTTCGATGGCGACTTCCGGCTTTATTTCACTGATGATCTCCGCTAGTTGGGCAATTTCCATATGGCGGTCGATGAAGAGTTGGATGATGATTTTGCGTTCTTGTCCGTTGAGGTTTTCGATAAGCGATGCGATATCGGCCTGGTGTAATTTTTTCAGAGCGTTCCAGAGATGTCCCAACGTTCTAAGTTTGATGAACTGTTTGGTAAAACGGAGTAGTTTTTCTAGTGCCGGCTGTTTCATATTGTTAATCTAACATATAAAAGAGTAAACTGCAATGAATAAAAAAGCGATTGTTATTGCAATAACTTTCTTGTTGGAGTATATAACTGAATATATTTCCAGTTGGAGCGTCAGCATGAGAGTTGTGTATAAGATCGATATCCTATTCCGGGGATTTTACGCATTGTTGATTGTCTTGTTGGGAGTCGCGTTGGCAGTCGTGAAGGAGCGTTCGATGTTCATTCCCGTTTTTTTGGGGCTAGCGATTGTGTTTCTCGCGGTATCATTTAGAAAAAATCTCAAGCGATATCTGGCAGTGAGGCAAACGTTTCCTGAAGCGTGGCGTTCTGTATTGCTTGAATGTTCAGCGTTTTACCGGTATATCGATACGAAGGCCAGGAAAAGATTCGAGCGGGATATTCAGATTTTTCTCAGCGACTTCAATGTCAAGGGTATCCGTGGCCAGCAGTTGGAAGACCGTTTGCGGTTATTGGTGGCGGCCGGGATAGCGACGTTGATTCATGGGCGGCCCGACTGGGAACCGCCGGTTCGGGATGGTATTGTCGTCTATCCGGGGCAGCGTTTTGACAGGGATTATCAGAGCGGGAAGGGTTGGATGGCGGGGCAAGCCTCGTACAACGGGCCGTTGATTGTCACCAAAGGGAGCCTCGAGCACAGTTTTCGAAATCCACACGATGGGTACAATGTGATTTTTCATGAATTGGCGCATTACTTTGATCTGGAGGATGGTTCCGCGGATGGTGTTCCGGCTTTTTTACCGTCTGAAGGAATTTTCGCCTGGAAAGAGATCATTTACAATGAATGGGAAAAGGTGAACCGGGGGCAATCATTTTTGGATGCTTATGCCGGAGTTAACGAAGCGGAATTCTTTGCGGTATCCACCGAGTTTTTCTTCGAAAAACCATGGGTGATGGCGCAAAGGAATCCTGATTTATACAATGCTCTCAAGGAATTCTACAATCTTGATCCAATTGATATTTACGGTGGAAAAATTATTTGATTTGAAATAACGAACGCCCCTGGGTGTTCATTGGGGGATCTTTTGGGGGACGAAAAAAGCAGCCCGTAGGGGAGTCGAACCCCTCTTGTAGGGTTGAAAACCCTATGTCCTAACCGATAGACGAACGGGCCACTCAAAATGAGCCGTGTTGGATTCGAACCAACGACACCCGGCTTAAAAGGCCGGTGCTCTGCCGACTGAGCTAACGGCCCCCAACAGGCACATATTCTATCATCTTTTCCCAGGGCTGTCAACGAATAAAATAAATTTGGGGTTATTTTTTATTCTTAACGATATGTTAGCCTAAATAGTTCTGCATCCACAGATATGCGTGTGTGTCCCCGGAAGAAATCTTTCCCTCATGGCGCGCAGGTTGAAATATGTTGGTTTTTTGGTTTTAATTAAATTTTTTTTGTGATATAAAGACAGGGTATGTTAAATTTTCTCAAATCTGAATGGAGGTGTGTGCATGATGTTGCACAGAGAGTTTATTAAGGTGGCAAAGAAATTCGGCCCAAAGATGGCGATAATAGATCGCTCCACCGGTAAGAAAGTAACCTATTCCAAGGCTCTCATTGCATCTTTGATTCTCGCCAGGAAAATGAAAGGGTTTAAAGATGGCTTTATCGGAGTGATGATTCCCAGTTCCGCGGGTTCCTATCTTACGGTTTTGGGTGTATTGCTGGCCGGGAAAGTGCCGGTTATGATCAATTATTCCACGGGCGCCGCCGATAATTCGGAGTATGCCCAGAAAAAGTGCGGTTTTAAAACAATTATTACCTCCCGTGCGTTGCTTGAAAAAATCGGATGCCGTTTGGTGCCGGGTATGGTGTTTATTGAAGATATCATGGAAAGGGTATCTGTGAACGATAAATTGACCGCTGCGATGCGGTCGAAACTTCCGACACCGGTGTTGTTGAAAACAATACATCAGGGCGAGCCGGACGACAATGCGGTGATTCTGTTTACCAGCGGTAGCGAAAAAGATCCCAAAGCGGTGCAATTGACACATAGAAATCTCTATACCAACATCCAGGCTTCGTTGAAACGGTTGAATGTCAGCGAAAACGATATCATGATGGGGATATTGCCCCTATTCCATGTGTTTGGCCACAATACCAATTTCTGGCTGCCGTTGTTTGTGGGTATGACGATTGTAACCTATGCCAATCCTATTGAATACTCGGTGATTCCGAATATTGTCAGGGAAGAGAAGGCGACGATCTTAATTGCCACGCCGGTGTTTTTCATGGGGTACCTGAGAAAATCCAGGGATGGAGATTTCAGTACCGTCCGAATTGCCATTGCCGGCGCCGATAAACTTCCTGAATCGTTACGGCTCGGTTTTCTGGAAAAGCATGGCGTCGAGGTTTTGGAAGGATACGGGGCCACCGAAACCAGCCCGGTTGTATCGGTCAATGTTCCGGGCGAAACGAAACCCGGCAGTATCGGCCGCCCATTACCCAATGTGCAGGTGAAAATCGCCCATATCGAGACCGGTGTGGAATTGCCGAGGGGCGAAGAGGGTAAGATCATGGTCAAGGGCGAAAGCGTGATGAAAGGTTATTTTGACGATATTGAAGAGACTTCCCTCAGGATAAAAGACGGTTGGTATGATACTGGCGATATGGGGATGTTGGATTCAGAAGGTTTCTTGTGGCACCGTGGGCGCCTCAAACGGTTCGTGAAAATCGGCGGCGAGATGGTGTCGCTGGTGAAGGTCGAGTCGGAATTGATGAAACTACTTGGAGAGAATGTCGATTGCTGCGTGATCGAGGTACCCGATTCAGTCAAAGGCGCGAAAATTGTAGCTGCCGTTACCCAGGAAATTGATGAGAAGAAGATCTTCAAAAAATTGAAGACTGTATTGCCGAATATCGCCATGCCCAAAGAGTTTGTGGTTCTGGAGGAATTGCCTAAGATGGGTAGTGGAAAAGTCGATTTCAGGTCAGCGCAGGAGGTCGTGCGCAGAGAACTCAGAAAGCAGAATGGTACTGATTAACCCATAAATTGCTGCAATTTTGCGGCGGCTTCCTGAATGACCGGGAGGCCGCAGGCAATATTCAAGCGGATGTAATTGGTTTTTGTTTTTGAGAAGTTTTCGCCGGGAACAACCGCGAGGTTGGTTTGTTTGTGTAACTCAACTGCAAATTGAAATGCGTCTTGATACGGGGAACGGTCGGGTAACCGGGTCCAGATGAAGTAGCCCCCCCCGATGTCCGGTACCAGGAAGCCAAGTTGTTCAAGGCTGTCTTTCATGTATAGGTATGTTGTTCTGACGGCTTTGCGGACCCATTGGCAATAGTGGGCTCCGAAGTTGTATGATTCCAGATATCCGGCGATTGTCTCTTGAAGGAGCGAGGGCGCGCTCAAGCCTGTATAGTCGTGGATGTCTCGTATCCCGTCGATATGATTGGCGGATGAGATGAGGTATCCGATTCGCCAACCGGTAATGGACAGCATTTTGGAGAAGGAATCGATATAAAATAGCCGGTTTGAAGGAAGGCCAGGTAGCGGTATGAATGGCGGCGTGTCAAAGTAGATGTCCTTGTAAACCCCATCGAATATGATGTAGAAATCGTAGGCTTCCGACAGAGAAAAAATCTGTTGCATTTCACTCTGGCTCCAGATTTTACCCAGAGGGTTGCCCGGCGAGGCGATGAACATTATTTTGATATTTTTCTTTTTTACGATGGCTTCGATTGCGGTGAAATCGACAGTCAGGTCCTCGTTGAAGTCAATGTACTCGATTGGTGTGTCGAGAATTTCCGCCAGGCGCGGGTAGCTTTCGTAATCCGGGTCGATGGAGAGTACGCTGTAGGGACGGGGTATTAGTTTGTCCAGATAGAAGAAGGTGAGAAATATCGCTTCTGTGGCTCCCTGGGTGATCAGCAGGTTGTCTTCGTTGATTGGAGTATGTTCGGAGTAATTTTCGCTTAATAATTTCAAGAGTTTGAAATTTCCGATTCCCGGCGCATATTGATGAAAGAACGGATTGTCGGTCTTTTCCTTCAGAATTTCCAGCAATGCGTCGGGAGGCGGGAATCCAGGTTTTCCCTGGGCCAGGTTGATGCCGCCACTGCGAGTGACCAGACGGCTGAAGTAACTGATGAGTGATCCTTTGGGTTTGTCCATGGGATAAATGTACCCGAAAAGAAATTCAGTGTCAATTTGAAATTAAGTTTTTGTGGAGGGCGTCCCCCAGGTTTATACTTGCGGTTATAGGGTAAATGGGAGTTTCCCTGTGGGTGGAGTCGTTTCCCAGCAGATTTTGCCGATTGCTTGAATTACTTTTTTCTTTTCAGAAAAAAATACCCGATATTCCGAACGTTACGCCTTGAATATTTTCTTTGACTTCATTTTGAATGCGTTGCGGGTATCCACGACAATACTGGCATGTTCCAGGATTTCTTCGTAAGGAAGATCAGTGTGGTCCGTCAGGAGCAATACCAGGTCAAAGGAGGCGATCATCCGGGGTGAATAGGCTAAAGATTTAATTTTAACCGATGGGTAATGGCGGTGCGGTCCGGTCTCCGGGACGTAAGGATCGTAATAACTAACGATGGCGCCCTGTTTCCGGAGCAATTCGTATATTTTTAACGATGGACTTTCCCTCATATCGTCGATATCTTTTTTGTAGGCAATCCCGATAATCAGGATTTTACTACCTTTCAACGATTTTTCGAATTGATTTAGAACTTCGGAAACCCGATTGATGACATAATATGGCTGGTATGTGTTGATTTCGCCTGCCAGCTCGATGAAGCGGGTTCTGAAATCGTATTCTTTCGCTTTCCAGGTGAGGTAGAAGGGGTCGATTGGTATGCAATGGCCTCCGAGGCCGGGGCCGGGATAAAAGGCATGGAAACCGAAGGGTTTTGTTTTCGCCGCTTCGATGACTTCCCAGATATCTATATCCATCCGGTCGAAGAGCATTTTTAGTTCGTTGACCATGGCGATATTGATGGCTCGATAGGTGTTTTCCAATATTTTGGCCGCTTCCGCTACTCTTGTGGAGGAGACCTCTATCGCTTGCACGATATTGTTGTAAAGGGATACGGCGCGTTTCCGGCAAGTTTCCGAATAGCCGCCCACCACCTTTGGTATTTTTCCTGTGGTAAATGTCAGGTTGCCCGGATCTTCCCTTTCGGGAGAATATGCCAGGTTGAAATCTTCGCCGACCTTCAATCCTGTCGCTTCAAGTATGGGAAGCATGACTTCATCAGTGGTTCCCGGGTATGTTGTACTTTCCAGGATGACCATATGCCCTTTTTTGAGATGTTTGGACACCATCTCGGTGGTCTGGACGACATACGAGAGGTCGGGCTCTTTGTATTCGTTTAATGGTGTCGGTACGCAAATCAAAATTGAATCGACCTCAGATAATTTTGAAAAATCAGTTGTGGCTACAAATCTACCGGTTTCTGTCCATTCTTTGATTGTGCTGGAAGGGATATGGCGCAAATAGCTTGTTCCGTCATTCAGTTTTTCGATTTTTTGCTGATCGATATCAAAGCCTATGACTGTGAATTCTTTTTCTATAAACTCCCGAATCAACGGCAATCCGACGTATCCTAAACCAATAACTCCTATTCTCTCTTTCAAGGGGCCTCCTGAAATTCCATCTTCTGATTTCTTAGATATACCATAAAACACGGAATTAGTAAAGGCGATGCGCGGGGAGAAAAAGTCTCTGGGGATGCAAGGTCTTAGACCTGGCATCCCTGTA
>JAHELQ010000144.1:9601-10868 GCA_024644125.1 Candidatus Aminicenantota bacterium
GCAATTCGGGCAAGTCGGGCATTTTTCATCCGGTAATGTCGCACCGCACAATGGGCAACTAATGGTGTTGAAATCCTGTTTGTTGACATGAACCTGGCCTATGTGGCTTTCGAGGACCTGGGCGATCGCATCGGGAATCGAATGAATGAGGTTCCCATTATGGAAGGTTGGTTCGCTTCCCCCTATACCTCTCAGTTGCTTCACTACTTCCTCGGAAGGGATTCCGCTTCGCAAGGCCAGCGAAATCAATCGGCCGATGGCCTCCGCGTCTGCCATTGTGGAATATCCGCTTTTGCCGATGGAGCAGAACACTTCGAAGGGTTTATTGTTGAACTCGGACACTGTGATGTAGAGGTTACCCAGGCCGGTCGAAATTTTGTGCGTAGTGGAGGGAATGGCGTCGGGGCGTTCCTGGGGATGTGGTTGCTCGGCGCTGTCCTTGTAAAGTACCTGGGTGGAACGGCAACCATCCCGGTATACGGTTATGCCTTTGATATTCATATCGAATGCAAACAAGTATGCTTGAGCGATATCTTCCCGTGTGGCTTCGTTGACGAAATTGATTGTTTTCGACACGGCGCTATCGACATATTCCTGAAAGACCTCTTGCATCTTTAGATGATCCTCGGGAGAGATTTCTCCGGCTGTTACAAAATAATCAGGCGGTACTTCGGCCCCGGGATTTTTCTCTTCCCACTCTTTGAAGAGGGGATGGTAGTCTTTTATTTCACTATCGAGGATTCTTGAAATCACTTTGAACGCGAAGATCGGTTCGATGCTTGAAGAGCAGCCGACGATTCGAGAGATTGTTCCGGTAGGGGCAATGGTCAGAACGGTCGCGTTGCGCATTTTTTGCCCCTGGTATACGGACTTATCGATATTTGGAAAAGAACCTCTCTCGTCGGCAAGTTCTTCGGAAGCCCGGGTCGCTTCTTTTCGTAAATATTTCACAATTTTTTTGCCGAGTTTCCTGGCCTCAGGAGTATCATATTTTATTTTCATTTTGATGAGAAGGTCGGCGAAACCCATCACTCCAAGACCGATTCTCCGGTTAGAATGGGCCATTTCTTTTATTTCCGGCAATGGGTAGATGTTGGCTTCGATCACGTCGTCCAGGAAGCGGATTGCCATGGTAATCGTTTCCCGGAAGCGTTCCCAGTCGAATTGATCCTTCGCATCGGGTAAAAAATAATTGGAAAGATTTATCGAGCCGAGATTGCAGGCTTCGTTTGGGTGAAGAGGCTGTTCTCCACAAGGATTGGTCGCA